>DAOPZJ010000005.1:8529-72352 GCA_035353335.1 Oscillospiraceae bacterium
CCACGGCCTGCGTGTCCGCCGCCTTCGGACGGTCAAATCCTGTTGGTTTTCCGAATTTCTGTTTTTATTTCCACTTTTAGATATAATCATCGAAAAAAGTTTCGACAAATTTTGACGGCGCTCGCAAAGATGCGCCGTTTCTGTTTACATAATCGGTGGGGTTGTCCCTTTTTTGTGTCGAAATGTGTCGAACCGTGTTGCCATGTTTATCCAAAAAGTTTGACAAAAAGAGTTGTAATATTCGGGTAAATGTTATAATCTTTAGAAAATCTTATGAATCGAAAGGAGAGGCCCATTCATGAAGCAACGGATACTGATCACACAGGACAACACCCAAACCGCCTCGGAACTAGCGAATTCTTTGACAAGGGCGGGAATTGAGGTATCTGCCGTTCCCCGGAACGGCAAGGTCATTTTGGAGATGCTCAGAGCTTCGACAAAATTCGACGCTGCGCTGATTGATTTCAATCTGGCCGGCATCGACGCCATCGGCGTCATCAACGAGGCAAGGACCATCAGCCCCGGCACCAAAATCATGGTTATGACGGCTTTTTTAACCGGGGAACTGGAGCGCCAGGTCTTTGCTGCCGGCGGACAGTATCTGCTGCTCAAACCGTTCGACCCGCAGGTCGCGGTGGACCGTCTGATGAGTTTGACGGGCCTTTCAAATTATGAGAAGAGTTTTCACGAGATGTCCGACAGCGAACTGGTGGTGATGGTGACCGAGATCATCCATCAGGTGGGCGTGCCGGCGCACATCAAAGGTTATCAGTATCTGCGCGATTCGATCGTCATGTGCATCAACGACGGCGATTACATAAACGCCGTCACCAAGATGCTCTATCCGGATGTGGCAAAAAAGCACGGCACCACCGCGTCGCGTGTCGAGCGGGCCATCCGGCACGCCACCGAAGTCGCCTGGGACCGCGGAGACATCGACGTGCTGAATACGCTTTTCGGCTACACCATCCACACCGGAAGAGGAAAGCCGACGAATTCCGAATTTATCGCCATGATCGCGGACAAGCTGAAGCTGCGCATCGACAGCGAAAAACAACGGCGGTATTCCTCCGTCCGTACCCCCGATAAAAACGAACTGCTGAAAATTTAAAAAGGAGAACGACAATGTCAAATGAAAACCGCATCCTGTTTTGCCGGAAAATCCGACAGCGGGACGCGGTTTTTATTTTGCCTAAATCCTGAAACGAAGAACCGTTATTTTTCGATGTAATCGTTCGGAGCGCTGAAGCAGGCCGCTTTGTTCCAGGAATGAGTGGCCGCGATGCGCAGGTCGCTGATCAAAAAGTAGTCATAATTCAGCGTTCCGTCGATCATATCGGCGCGGTCGTCCGCGGTGACGTCGAGATGATACCAGACCCCGTCCAGCTTGACGAGGTTCCAGACCCGCCGCTTCCCGGCGGCGGTTCCCGCGACGGCGCGGGCCTCGATGCCTGCGATGCCGGCGATCAGCCGGAAAGCGTCGGCGTATCCGTCGCTGACGGAGATATCGCCGACCAGAACGCCGTAGGCGACGGTCTCGGAATAGGCCGCTTCACCGCCCGAGGTATCCAGGTTTCCGTTTTTCACGATATAGTCGTGGATGATTTTTGTTTTTTGATAGTCGGTCTGCTCCCCGGAGAGATTTGCGTCGGCAAACTTTTTCGCGGCGTTCAAAGCCTGCGTCTGAAGCGGGCTGAGCTCCGAAAGACCGCCCGACGAGAGCGCTTTGAGACAGACGGAGGAAAAGTTCGGGGTCAGCTGAAAGGTGACCGGGTAGACCTCGGACATCGACTCGTCTCCGACAAACAGGATTTTATCTTTCAAATCGGCCGTAAAAAGTCCGTATGAGG
The DNA here is from genome assembly GCA_035353335.1 of Oscillospiraceae bacterium. Lineage (NCBI taxonomy): Bacteria > Bacillati > Bacillota > Clostridia > Eubacteriales > Oscillospiraceae > Oscillospiraceae bacterium. The sequence continues at coordinate 10,380 of DAOPZJ010000005.1, forward strand.
GATCGACCGAGAGGCGGTTCAGCAGAGCCGGGTCATAGATATAGGTGTTAAAAACGCTGTCCTGCGACATCAGAGCGACTTTTAACACCGAGTCCAGTTTTTCGGCGCTGTCGCAGACGGTGACGCATTCGATCTGGCAGCTCTCGGTCAGGCCTCCGAGCAAAGTCGACGCGGTGACGACGGCGGAACCGGCGCCTTCGAACCGGACCGTGCCTTCGCTGACCGACGCGACCGCGTTATCCGTACTGCTCCAGACCAATTGTTTTCCGAGGGCATCCGCGGGATAGACGACCGACCCGATGAAGCAGTTCTGTCCGACGGTCAGGTAAATCTTCTGCGCATCGAGTTTGAGCTGCCCGGGAAGCACCGCTCCCGGCTCCGATGCGGACGACTGTCCGGAGACGACGGAAAAATCGGGGTCGGAAACCGACGCGGAACTGCCCGAAACCTCAACGGAAGTCACGGAAATCACGGACGAACCGCCGCAGCCCGATAAGAGCAGGACAGCCGCCAAACCGAGAGGAACCAATTTGTTCAACCGCAAATCCGTCACCTTCATCCGAGTGTGCTGCGAAATATAAACGCGAAAGACAAAATAGTCAAATGCCGAATCATCCGTATCATACCATAAACCCGGCCGAATTGTCAAATTGTCCGGCACAGGGTTTCTCTCAATCGCCGCACGGCAGGCAGCCGGCGCCGCCCGGAGCCGCGGCGGCGCTCGTTTCAGCCGAAATACAAAAGAAATGTGAGGATAGAATGATGAATCAGGTCATGGTGTTTTCGCAAAAGTCACAAAAATATTCATCTCCGATTATCACATTTGTACGAATCAACAAAAATCGCCGTTTTTCTCGTTGACAAAGCGCAGAGCGTGTGATATCATGAAGGCAAGATTTAGGCAAACGGTTGCGCGTCACAGATAAGGCGGTGCAGGGCATATGTTGAAAAAAGAAAATAAACCGGACAAAAAAAGTGCGATGTCACTTGCGGATATCTCTCACGAATTAAAACTGGCAAAATCGACGATTTCACGGATCATTGCCGGAAAAGGGAACTTCAGCGAAGAGACCAAAGTCAGGGTGCTCGATTACATCGAACACAACGATTACCATCCCAACGCGATTGCCCAGCGCCTCGCCACAAGCAGAACCGGAAATATCGGCGTGGTGATGCCGGCGGACGCGTTTTTGAGCGTCAACACCTTTTTTCAGGTGTGTCTGATGGGAATCTGTCACGAAGCCGTGGAACATAATTACGACGTCGTCGTGACGTCCGCGACCGAAAAGGATTGTTCCTATCTCCGGCGGCTGATCGGGAGGCGGTCGGTGGACGGCGTCATTCTCATGAGATCCCTCATGCAGGATCTGTGCATCGGTTATCTGAGCGGGGAGAGCGTACCGTTCGTTGTGATCGGCTCCGCGCCGGATTCCGAACTCATGCAGGTCGACATCGAACACGCGAAGGCCTGCGGCGAACTGACGGAGACTCTGCTGAAAACGGCCGAAAAGCCGGTCGGGCTGATTCTCGGGAGCACCCATTACATCGTCAATCTCAACCGCCGGAAGGGATTTGAAGAGGCTGAGATCAAAGCAGGCGCCGATCTGACCGGAAAAGTGATTTCGGATGTGTTTACCAAGGAAAACATCGACGCCGCCGTCGACCGGTTTATCTCACAGGGCGCCGGCACCATCATATGCGGAGACGACCAGATTTGCCTCACGGCGTTGGAAAGATTAAAATCGCTCAAAATTTCAATCGGAAAAGACATCCGGCTGGCGTCTTTTTACGACAATCCCGCTTTGAAAGACCGGGCCGTCACCGCGATCGAGGCGGACGACATGGCGCTCGGGGCGATGGCAGTCACAAAACTGGTCGGAAAACTCGACCGGAAGCGGTTGTCCGAACTCATTCCCGGATACCGTATCCATTACAGGGCATCGACCGGCAATGAGGAATCACGTTTGCCGGAATGAAAGGATGGTTGCAATGGGGAAAGCGAAAAAGAGCATCCGCGGCGTTTTTATGCCGATTGCCCTTTGTCTGTTTTTGTCATTCGGCTGCGCCTATAATCCCCTGCCCAAAGCGGCGCAATACGGCGGCGCGGCTCCGGAGAGTACGTTGTTTGTGAAGAAGATCGGGAATTTGCCGGACAATTTTATGATGGGCGCGGACGTCTCCACCGTCCTCTCGCTCGAGAAAAGCGGCGTGAAATTTTATGATTTCGACGGCAAGGAGCAGGACCTCTTCCTGACGCTTGCGCAAAACGGGATCAATTATATCCGCGTTCGGGTCTGGAACGATCCGTTCGACAAAAACGGCAACGGGTACGGCGGCGGCAACTGCGATATCGAAAACGCGGTCTCTGTCGGAAAACGGGCGACGGCTGCGGGCCTGAAGCTTTTGGTGGACTTCCACTATTCCGACTTCTGGGCCGATCCGGCCAAACAACAGGCCCCGAAGGTCTGGGCCGGCATGGACGTCGGGCAAAAAAGCGCCGCGCTCTATGATTATACGCTTTCCTGTCTGACAAAGCTGAAAAAGGCCGGCGTCGACGTCGGAATGGTGCAGCTCGGCAACGAGACGACTTCCGGGCTTGCCGGGGAGACCGCCTGGAAAAACATCTGCGCGCTGATGGCGGCGGGCGCCAAAGCATGCCGGGAAGTCAACCGGGACGCGCTGATCGCGGTGCATTTCGCCAATCCCGAAAAGGCCGCGAATTATGAGAAATTCGCCCGGAATCTCGATAAATATCAAGTGGATTACGACGTCTTCGCCTCGAGTTATTATCCCTACTGGCACGGCACGCTCGAAAACCTCACGGCGATTTTGAAAAAGATCTCCGACACCTACGGCAAAAAGGTGATGGTCGCCGAGATGTCCTATGCCTATACGCTTTCGGACGGCGATTTTCACGCAAACGTCATCGGCGGGGAGAAAAACTACGATAAAAATTATCCGCTGACGGTGCAGGGTCAGGCGACCGCGGTCGCCGAGACCATTCGGGCGGTGGCCGACGTCGGGGAAGCGGGTATCGGATTCTTTTACTGGGAGCCGGCGTGGATCGGCGTCGGCGGGAAAAACTTTGAAGAAAACAGCGTTTTATGGGAAAAATACGGCAGCGGCTGGGCTTCCTCGTATTCGGCGGAATATGATCCGGGCGACGCGGGTATTTATTACGGGGGCTCCGCCTGGGACAATCAGGCGATGTTCGACGGAACCGGCCATCCCCTGGAGTCGCTGAAAGTTTTCAAATACGTCTATACCGGCACGGAGTGTGAGACCGCCGTCGACGCGGTCGAAGACGTCGAACTGTCCGTGCGGCTGAAAGAGGAGATCAAACTGCCCGAAACCGTGACCGCGGTCATGAACGACGGGACCGCGCAGACGGTTCCGGTCGTCTGGGAACCGGCCGACCTTGCCGCGATGTCCAACGGAGCGGTCGCAAAGTATGTGATCAAAGGTACAGCGGGCGGAAAACAGGCAGTCTGTTATCTTTCGATGGCCGAACGCAATTACATCGAGAATTACAGCTTCGAAAACGAAGACGTCTCGATGTGGAAAGCCGTCAATCTCTCGGATATCGATGAGCTCTTTGTGCTCGACAAATCCACCGACGCGCTGACCGGAAACAGGTCTTTCCATTTCTGGAGCGAGGGCGAAGTGGAGTTCACGCTCGAGCAGACGGTGAAAAACTTAAAACCCGGAGCTTATAACTTTACCCTTTCGATTCAGGGCGGCGACGCCGAAACGCAGAATATCTACATTTACACCGTTGTCAACGGGGTGAAAAAGACCGCGCCCGCCGAGATCAGCTCGTGGCGGGTCTGGGCAAATCCGAAAATCAAAAACGTCCCGGTAAACGGTGAGATCACGGTGGGGATCTATGTCAAATGCAGCGCCGGAGCGTGGGGCACGATCGACGACGTGCTGCTCAACCCGGCCGAATAACTTTGAATGTATCTTACGCGAGTAAGTTACAGATAAATTGATAGGAGGAATACAAAAATGAGAAAACTTGCGGTAGTACTGCTGGCGCTTGCCATGGTGCTCTCCTGCGGAGTTCTGTCGGCGTGCAACAAGACGCCGGCGCAGAAGGAAGACATCCTCGTATGGGCTGCCGATGAAGTGGTCGCTTTCACACAGACGAAATGCGACGAATTCCTGGCGGCAAATCCCGATCTCGCCAAGAAGTTCACCATCACGGTCTCCGCAATGAGCGAAGGTGAAGCGGCGACACAAATGATCACCGACGTTGAAGCCGGCGCTGATGTTTTTGCCTTCGCGCAGGATCAGCTCGGCCGTCTGGTACAGGCCGGCGCGCTCAGCGAACTCGGCGGCACTTTCCTGACGGACGCAAAGGCCAACAATGACGCCGGTTCGGTCGCGGCCGCGACGATGGGCGACAAGATGTATGCCTATCCGCTGACCAGCGACAACGGCTATTTCCTGTTCTATGACAAGAGTGTCGTCACAGACCCCTCCACACTGGACGGAATTCTCACCCAGTGCGAAACAGCCGGAAAGAAATTCTACATGGAAAACCAGAGCGGCTGGTATCTGGTCTCCTTCTTCTTCGGCGCGGGCTGCCACTACACCACGACTGCCGATAACCAGGGCAATATCGTGGCCGTCGACTGTGACTTCAACTCCGCCGGCGGACTCGGCGCTTTCAAAGCGCTGATCGCGATGGCGCAGAGCAAAGGCTTCCAGCGCAGCGACAAATTCTCGGATCAGTTCAACCCCGACGGCGGTCAGGCCGGCGCCGCGATCTCCGGAACCTGGGATGCCGCGACCATCAAGGGCTTCCTTGGCGACAAATACGGCGTAGCCAAACTGCCGACGATGACCGTCAACGGACAGCAGGTCCAAATGGGCGCATGGGGCGGCTTTAAACTGATGGGCGTCAACCCGACCCAGAGCGAAGAAGCGCTCACGGCGTCCCACAAACTGGCCGCGTATCTGACCGGCGGCGACGTCCAGCTGGCGCGTTACGGCGTAAAGGGCTGGGGCCCGTCCAACAAGACCGCGCAGCAGGATCCGACGGTCCAGGCCGACCAGGCGCTTGCCGCGCTTCAGGCACAGCTGGCCTATTCACCCGCTCAGCCGCAGTGCAGCGCGAAATACTGGGATAAGATGGCCGCGTTCGGCACCGAAGTCAACGCCGGAACCTACAAGGCCTCCACCGACGCGCAGCTGCAGACGGTTCTCGACGAACTCGTCGCCTATCTGAAAGCAGACGTCGTCACGCAGTAATCTTTTCCATCCGAAATCAGCATAGTGTAAAAGAGGCGCCGCATAAATTGAATATCAATTTTTGCGGCGCCTTTGCCCCGCATAAAAAATGCGTTCAGGGGGTGTGTACATTACATGGTAGATCTGAATTATCTGAAAATGACGGGTTTTCAGAAGTTCCGGTATCGCCTCGGGAGGTTTTTTAAAAACCTGCCGAAGAATACCGGCGCGTTTTTAAAACGCATTCCGCACAAACTCGGCAGGGGCCTGCGAAAATTCGCGGGGATCTTCACCGAGGTGTTCGCGGTGTTCAAAAGAGGCGACTGGAAGACCAGAACCTCGTTTTTCGCGATGGGGTTCGGCCAGATCGCACGCGGCCAGATCCTGCGCGGAATTCTTTATCTGGCGTTTGAATTGATTTTCATCGCCTATATGATCTTTTTCGGCTGGAAATATCTCGTCAAGCTCGGTTCTCTGGGGGATGTCGCCCTATCCTCGAAAGTGGACCCCGAGACGGGCCTGACGTTTAATACCTATATCGACAACAGCATGCTGATTTTGCTCTACGGCCTGCTGACGGTGTTTTTCATCATCGCGTTCATCTATGTCTGGCGTCAGAACTGCATTCAGAACGGGGAGACGCAGAAATTGTCCGAACTCGGGTTTCGCCTGGACTCCGCGCGCGACGACATCCGCGCGATGGCCGACAAACAATACCACAAAACGCTGCTCGCGACGCCTCTGCTCGGCATCCTGATTTTCACGGTCATCCCGGTCGTGTTCATGGTTCTGGTGGCGTTCACAAACTACGACTCGATGCACCAGCCGCCGGCGAAACTGTTCGACTGGGTCGGCACGCAGAACTTCGCGACGATGTTCGGCGTCAACTCGGTCGCGACCGGCACAAAATTCGGCTTCACCTTCGGCTCGGTGCTGATCTGGACCCTGATCTGGGCGTTTTTCGCGACGTTTTCGAACTATTTTCTCGGCATGCTCGTCGCCCTGATGATCAATAAGAAGGGCATCAAAGGCAAACGCATATTCCGTACGATTCTTGTCATGACCATCGCGGTGCCGCAGTTTATTTCGCTGCTGCTGGTCTCCAAGATGTTTGCCGAGGACGGCATCGTCAACGGCCTGTTGCTCTCGTGGGGCGTGATCTCCGAAAAGATCTCATGGCTGACGACCGGCGGGCTTGCCCGCGTGATGGTGATTCTGATCAACATCTGGGTCGGCATCCCCTATCTGATGCTGATCGCGACCGGCATACTGATGAACATCCCCGAAGACCTGTATGAGTCGGCCAAGATCGACGGCGCGAGTCCTTTCAGGACTTATATGAAGATCACGCTGCCGTATATGCTGTTCGTGACGACGCCGTATCTCATCACTTCATTCATCGCCAACATCAACAACTTCAACGTCATCTATCTGCTGACCGCGGGCGCGCCGTATACGCTGAATTACGAATCGCCCGCAGGGTATACCGATCTGCTGATCACATGGCTGTATAAGCTCACGATGACCCAGACCAGCAACTACAAAATGGCTTCGGTCATCGGCATCATGGTCTTCGTGGTCGTCGCCGTGTTTTCGCTGATCGTCTATAACCGGTCGCGGTCGGTCAAAGACGAGGAGGACTTCCAATGAGCAGGAATAATCGACTGCGCAGCAAAAAGCGCGCCGAGTCCGCGGCAAATACCTTTATCTACATTCTCCTGATCCTCATCAGCGCGATCTGGTTGATCCCGTTCATCTATCTGATCTTCCAGGCGTTTCGCGGCGAGTCGACGGGCATGGTCAACTATATTTTTCCGCGCCAGTGGTCGCTGAAAAATTTCGTCAGTTTATTCACCAAGACGGAGTTTCTGCAGTGGTTCGCCAACACGCTGATCATCGCGCTGGTCGTCTCGGTGTTTCAGACCATCATCGTGCTGATGGTCAGTTATACGCTGTCCCGGATGCGGTTTCGCGGAAGGCGGTTTTTGATGAATCTCATCCTGGTGCTCGGGATGTTTCCGGGCTTCATGTCGATGATCGCGGTCTATTTCGTGCTCAAGCTGATCGGGCTGACGCAGAACATCGTGGGGCTGATGCTCATTTATGTCGGAAGTTCCGGCATGGGCTATTACATCGCGAAGGGCTATTTTGACACCATCCCGCGCGCGCTCGACGAGGCCGCCCGCATCGACGGGGCAAACCGCCGGACGGTGTTTTATCAGATCATCCTGCCGATGGCGAAGCCGATCGTGATCTATACGACCCTGATGGCGTTCATGGCGCCCTGGGGCGATTACATGTTCGCCTCTCTGATCGCGTTCGGCAACACCAAGAGCTACAACGTCGCGGTGGGCCTGTATACCTTCCTCGACAAGGAGCATATCGTCAACTATTTCACGCGATTTTGCGCCGGAGGGGTCATCATCGCGATTCCGATCACCATCCTGTTCATGCTGCTGCAGAAATATTACGTGGCGGGCGTGACGGGCGGCGCGGTCAAGGGGTAAAATTCGTCGCCCGGATTGCCGCAGGGCAAAGCCCCTCGCAATGACGATTGAAAGGATGGACATAAATAATGGCTAATCTGAGTTTGAAGCACGTCTACAAGGTCTACCCCAACGGCACCAAAGCCGTCAGCGATTTCACGATGGAGATCGGCGATAAAGAATTCATCGTCTTCGTCGGGCCCTCGGGCTGCGGAAAATCGACGACGCTGCGCATGATCGCCGGGCTGGAGGACATCACCGCGGGGGAGGTCAGCATCGGCGACCTCATCGTCAACGACGTCGAACCCAAAGACCGGGACATCGCGATGGTCTTCCAGAATTACGCGCTCTATCCGCATATGAGCGTCTATGAAAATATGGCGTTCGGGCTTAAACTTCGCAATCTGTCGAACGAGGAGATCCACAAGCGCGTGCTCGAGACCGCCGAGGTTTTGGGCATCACCGATTATCTCGACCGCAAGCCGCGCGCCATGTCGGGCGGCCAGCGCCAGCGCGTCGCGCTCGGGCGGGCCATCGTGCGCAACCCGAAGGTGTTTCTGCTCGACGAGCCGCTTTCCAACCTCGACGCCAAACTGCGCACCCAGATGCGCAGCGAGATCAGCAAACTGCATCAAAAACTCGGAACGACCTTTATCTACGTCACCCACGACCAGACCGAAGCCATGACACTGGGCACCCGCATCGTGGTCATGAAGGACGGCTATATCCAGCAGATCGACACGCCGAGAAACCTCTATAATTATCCCGACAACAAGTTCGTCGCGGGCTTCATCGGCACGCCGCAGATGAACTTTTACGACGCCGCGCTCAACCGCAGGGGCGATACGGTCGAGATCTGCTTTTTGAATACCGACGATAAACTCAAAGTGCCGTATGAAAACTTTTTGAAAGTCAAACCCGAATACTTAAGCGGCAAAAAGGAGATCATTCTCGGCATCCGTGCGGAAAAGGTCATCTGCGACCCCGATTACATCAAAAAGCACCCGGAGGCGGTCGTCAGCTGCACGGTCTCGCACACCGAGGAACTCGGCGACGAGACGCTTGTTTACGGCGACCTCGCCGGAAAAACCGACGTCGTCGCCGACACCAAGACGAGCGTCGTCTTCAAGGTGGATTCGGAGCGGGGTTCCGAAATCAACGCCGGAGACGTCGTCAAACTGGCGTTCGCGTTCCATTCGCTGCACTTCTTTGACAAGGAGACCGACAAGTCCGTCAGCCCGCGCGTCCCGGAGGTCAACGCCTTCGACGGCACCGTCGAAAACAACGTCCTCAAAATCAGCGGGCTGGAGTTCCGGCTGCCGAAAGCGCTTGAAACCGCCGACGGCGCCGTCTCGGCCGAGATACCGACCGAATCGTTCACGTTCACCGGAGATCAGAAAGCCGCCTGCATAGAGCGGGAAACCATTCTCGGAAATAATCTCTTGCACCTCGAAAGCGGCGGGCGCGTTTTCTTCGCGAAGACCGACAGCGACGTCAAACCCGGTGAATTGAAGATCGGACTCGATATGAAACGCATTTCGATTCTGAAAGACGGCAAAATCCTGCACAAGCCGCTCGAATTGAAAAACGTCCTCTACGGCTCCGTCAACCGGAAAGTGGTCAAAAAAACGGTCGAAGAAAACGGAAAGACCCGGAAAAAGAAATCCGTCGAGTTCTCGCTTGCCGTCGCGAACGGGGAATATCAGGTCCCCGATGAGATGTTAAAACGCCTGGTCACGGGCGGCGGCATGGGCGTGTTCAAAAAGAAACTGCGCTTCGAGTTCTCGCCGTACGCGGTCAGGGCGGGGAAGGCCGAAGGCCCGATCACCGGCAGCGTCGAAAAGACGCTCGACTACGGCACCGAGCGGTTCGCAGTGGTCAAAGTCGGCGACGCTTCCGTCACCGCCAAAACCGACGCCGAACTTTCCGGCGACGTTCGTCTCGGCATCGATCTCAATTCGCTGGTCGTCATCGACGACAAGATCGACATGATCATCGCGTAACCGGCATGAGGCGGCTTCGTACGCGTCATAAAATCTGCGAGCCATATGCACCATATCATATATAAAACCCGTCACCCTGTTTTCATGGGTGACGGGTTTTAACTGTTATGTTGGGTTCTTTTTGATTTCAATATGCCCCGTTCTTGATGCAGCAGTCAACGAAATAATCCGTGGTTTCGGGCGTGATATCCAGCGCCTGCATATCGGGATAGATCTCATACAGCAAACCGCCGTTGAAACAGCCCAGCTTTTCTTTCAGCGCAAGGACTTCTTTTAATATTTTTTCTTTGTCACCGGTCGGAAGCGTGCGCTGCAAATCCGCGGTCGTGGAAAAGCAAATCCTCCCGCCCGCGTTCTTTGAAAGCCAGTCGACGTCGTACACCGTCGGCTGGTGCAGCTCGATGACGTCAATGCCGCATTCGATCAGATCGTTGATGATCGCGTTGTTCTTGCCGCAGGAATGCATATAAGTAACCAGCCCGTGGGCTTTGGCCGTTTGAAACATCTTTGCGTACCAGGGCTTAAAGACCTCGCGCCACACTTCCGGCGAGACCATCAGACGATCCTGCAGACCCCAGTCGTCGCCGCCCCAGACGGCGTCAACGCCGCATTCGGCGTATGCTTTGATCATTTCGCACTGGAAATCCACGATCTTGTCGCCGAGAGACAGAATCGCCTCACGCTCGTTATAAAGATAGTCAAAAAGATTCTCCATGCCGACCAGATAATGCATCCGCTCGAAAAAATAACTCGCCATTGCGCCGAAGACAAACAGATCCTGTTTCTTCAGCTCATCGACGCGCTCTTTGAGGCCTTCAAACCGCAACTCAATCGCAAGCGGCGGGGCTTTAAAATCACGGATGGCCTGAAGGGACTTTAACGGGTGGTCCAGGACCTGCCCGATGGTCTTGTCGCCCTCAAGCTTGCTGAACCGATAAAGCCATTCGTTGGGCTCAACGGCTTTGTAATTGACGCACATGCAGTCGCCCATGCTCTTATACGGCTCGCCGCAGTACCCCGTGTTCAGCGGCACCCACTCGGGACCTTTGAATTGGATTGCCCGGTAGAAATTTTCCCGTCTCGTCATCTTTTGTTTCCTCCCGGAAAATGATATGGATCATAAAAGGCAAATATGGAATACGTTCATTATACAAAAAATTTTTCCCGTTGTAAATCAGGATTTTATATTTAAAAAAAACGCCTTGCGGCGTTCCGGTATTTTAGGGTATATCGATTGACTTCTGACATCCGGGCGCGACTCCGAGGCACACACCCAAACTCATGCCATATTGCCGTTTGTCTCTTCTCCCTGATATATATATACTATTCATTGTTATTCTCTTTTGCGGTATTGATGGAGGAGATGAGCATAACCCTGATAGTTGCACACGTTGAATCCAACTGTTTAAACTCCGGTTCATCGATATACCCGGTTTTATGTAATAATTCGAGCCAGTATCCGGTCTCGTTTGCTTCTTTCAGTGCGATTTGCAATTTTGCGATAAAATCGGATTTGCTGTGAGCATACTGTGCTTCCCGGATATTCGCTCCGATTGATGTACCGATTCTGCCGAGTTGAGTTGAGATTATGGTTTCATGGTTTTCTTTCAACCGTTTGATCAGGTTGATGATGATAACGGCAAAAGATATCGATTGCTCGGAGAGCATATCATTACGCACATTCTCACTCCCTTCCATGGCTATATTTTACAGCAGAGAAGGGGATTCGTCAAGAATGAAGTGTCGGCTGCGGCCGACGTGAAGTATCTCGCTTGCGGCGAGAAATGAAGTGTTTCGCAAATTGCGATTTGCGAAACATGAAGCGAAGTGTTCCTGCTCTTATGTGTCCGCAGACACACTTCATTGCCGAAGGCAACTTCATGTCTGAAGGACTCTTCATGTTCCAACGGAACACTTCATTAAAAAAACACGCTTTACGCGTGTTTTTTTGGAGGCACCACCGAGAGATCGACAAGTTCGATTCTCGTAGAGGTTAAAAAATCAAAAAACGCCCAATGGGCGTCTTTTGATTTTTTTGGAGGCACCACCGAGAGATCGACAAGTTCGATTCTCGTAGAGGTTAAAAAATCAAAAAACGCCCAATGGGCGTCTTTTGATTTTTTTGGAGGCACCACCGAGAATCGAACTCGGGAATAGAGGTTTTGCAGACCTCTGCCTTGCCGCTTGGCTATGGTGCCGGAGATGAATGCGAGGGTGTATTTGTCGATACACCCTCGTTTTTTGGAGCGGATGACGAGGCTCGAACTCGCTACCTCAACCTTGGCAAGGTTGCGCTCTACCGGATGAGCTACATCCGCACATTTGCGTCAGACGGAGACGCTTGGGGCAAATCTGCGCCGGCAGAAGAATTGCGGTGCAGGGAAGGTGTTGGGACAGCGCGGGGTAAGTGGTGCCTCCGGTCGGAATTGAACCAACGACACGGGGATTTTCAGTCCCCTGCTCTACCAACTGAGCTACAGAGGCAAGTGGCGACTCGGAAGGGGGTCGAACCCTCGACCTCTAGCGTGACAGGCTAGCGTTCTAACCAACTGAACTACCGAGCCATTTGGTGGGAACAACAGGGCTCGAACCTGTGACCCCCTGCTTGTAAGGCAGATGCTCTCCCAGCTGAGCTATGCTCCCCCACGCGTCCCGGAGAACCTCTCTGCCAGCCGGCGACGGATAACATAATAACACAATCCGTCTTGCCTTGTCAATACCAAAAACCAATTTTTTTGATTTTTTCCGGGTTTAAAATAATCCGCTGATGAGGCCGTTCCCATCGATGTCAATGGCGTTTGCCGCGGGCGTTTTGGGCAATCCCGGCATCGTCATGATATCGCCGGTGAGCGCGACGACAAAGCCCGCGCCGGCGCAGAGGCGAAGGTCGCGGACGGTCAGTTTGAAGTTTTTCGGCCTGCCGAGTTTCTTGGGGTCGTCGCTCAGAGAGTATTGGGTTTTGGCGACGCAGACGGGTGAGGCGCCGAAGCCGAGAGCACGGATTTCTTCGAGCCGCCTGAACGCCGAATCCTCGTAGGTCACTTCGTCCGCGCCGTAAATTTCCCGGGCAATGCGCCCGATCTTTTCGGTGACCGTCATCTCGTCGGCGCAGAGCGGTTTGAAGTCTCCGCCCCGATCGGCAGCCGCAGCAACCTTTTCGGCAAGCAGCGCAGCGCCTTTTCCGCCCTCGAAAAAACCGTCGCTGACCGCGCAGTCGGCTCCGTTTTGTTCCGCGATCCGGACAACGGCGGCGATCTCGGCAGGCGTGTCGGTCGGGAAGCGATTGACCGCGACCACGACCGGGAGGCCGTATTTTTTGAGATTCGCGATGTGTGCCGCAAGGTTTACGCCGCCTTGTTCCGTCGCTTCAACGTTTTCGATGCAGAGTTCGGCTTTGGCAATGCCCGCGTTATGCTTGAGCGCGCGCACCGTGGCGACCAGAACGGCCGCGGACGGCGTCAGACCGGCGGCGCGGCATTTGATGTCAAAGAATTTCTGAGCGCCCAGATCGGCTCCGAAGCCGGCCTCGGTGATGCAGTAGTCGGCCAGTTTGAGCCCGAGTTTGGTGGCGCGCGCCGAGTTGCAGCCGTGGGCGATGTTGGCGAACGGGCCGCCGTGCATCAGGCAGGGCGTGCCCTCGAGGGTCTGGACGAGATTCGGGTTGACCGCGTCTTTGAGCAGCGCGGCCATTGCGCCCTGCGCGTTCAGCTGGCGGCAGAACACGGCGTTTGAGTCGAGGTCGTAGCCGACCAAAATATCCCCGAGCCGTTTTTTGAGATCGTCGATATCGGCGCAGAGACAGAGCACCGCCATCACTTCGGAGGCGGCGGTGATGTTGAAGCCGTCGGAGCGCATAAAGCCGTTGGCTTTGCCGCCGATGCCGACGATGATCTCGCGCAGCGCGCGGTCGTTCATGTCCATGCAGCGGCGGAAGGAAATACGCCTTGAATCAAGCCGCAAAGCGTTCCCGTGGTTGATGTGGTTGTCGATCAGCGCGCACAGCAGGTTGTTCGCCGCCGTGACCGCGTGGATATCGCCTGTAAAATGGAGGTTGATGTCCTCCATCGGAATCACCTGTGAATACCCGCCGCCGGCGGCACCGCCCTTGATGCCGAATACCGGCCCGAGTGACGGTTCACGCAGCGCAATGACGGCGTTCTTTCCGATGTGTTTCATCGCCTGTCCAAGCGCGACGGTGGTCGTGGTCTTGCCCTCTCCCGCCGGCGTGGGGTTGATCGCGGTGACCAGAATCAATTTACCGTCGGGACGGTCCGCCGTTCGCGAAAAAGCCGATTGTGTGATTTTCGCTTTATAATTTCCGTAACACTCAAGCTCATCGGAGAGGATACCGAGCTGCTCGGCGATTTTTGCAATCGGCAGCGGTTTGGCCGCCTGGGCGATTTCGATGTCGGAGAGCATTTGTGTACCTCAAATCTTCGTAAATTTGTAATCGACCGCGAAAGTGGTCTCAACCGCGCTGCGGCGGGCCATGATCCCGTAACGGAAGTGATTTCCGGTCTGGGCATATCCCCTGAACACATAAAACTTGGTGCCTTTTTCGCCTTTGAGCGTGATGTCGACCCGTTTGTCGGGCAGCCGATAGGCAAATTTGATATCGCCGTCGCTCTCATAACATTTGACTTCCTGAAGTGTATCATAGAGCTTCTCGGTGAACGGCGGCACTTCCTTGGCTTCAAAATCGAATTCCGGTTCGCCGATGCAGTGGAAGAGATAATCATAGGTATGCGTATTGCCGGTTTTGTCGGCGCAGGTGAAGCTGTCGTGCAGCGTATTGTTCTCGAGTTTTAAATCGCGGATATAATCGACGCCCGGGAAAGCGTCTTCGCTGAGTGCTTTGATGCGCGCTTTTTCCTTGTCGTATTCGAGCAGTTTGCCTTTGCCCTTTTTCGGGATATTGACCATATCGGTCGCGACGGTGCAGTGGGAAAGCGTCCCCTGCTGCCAGTTAAACAGGAAGGAACCGTAGCCGTTGGTCGAGAGGTCATAGCTGACCGATTCGCCGAACGCCGAGATCTCGATGTTCATGATGTCAAAATGCGAGTGCGAGGCGATGATCAGGCCGTATTTAAAGAAGACCTCCAGTTCCCGATCCCGCAGCATCGCGAAGTTCGTATCTTCCCAGAGCCGGGTCTCGGGTTTTTCGCGGGGGTATTTGTCGTAGTCCGCCGGGTCGATTCCGAATAAGAGCCGCGAAAGATCACCGCCGCGCGCCGGATTCGCGGCGCCGTTGTGGTCGAGCAGCGGGGAACGGTTGTCATACATCATCGTCGCGGCCCATTTGATCATCGGATGATTGAAACTGGCCGCTGCGGTGTCATACTGCCCGCCGAAGCAGGCCAGCGAGATGAACGGCCAGCCGTCGTTGGGGTTTGGGAGCATGCAGTTTGAAAAAGCCATCTGCGCGGGCATGACGTACATCTTTTCAATGATGCCGGCGAGCTTGTCGATGCAGTCGGCTTTGTAGCCCGACGCTTTTGCGAAATAGATCAGTTCGGTCATCGGGGCGATGCAGTAAAAATGATAATGCACCGAGCCTTCGTACCAGAAATAGTCCTTCGTAATGCCCAAAGCGACCTGGTTGATGAGTCCGAATTCGCTCTCAAAGGCGTATTCGATCAGATCGGGCTGCTTGTAAAAAATGCCGACGGCCGCGATGGCGCAGAGATCCCAGACGGGAATGTTGTTGATGTAATAACAAAACGGTTTGAGAAAACGCCCCTGCGGAATGAAGAATTTTTCGCCGAGTTCGGTCACAAAGCCCTCGTCGAGCGAATCTGAAAGAATCATCATCGCGGTCAGAAGGGAGATCACGTCGCCGTCGTCGGTGAGGTGCTGCCCCGAGATGCGCCCGAGATACATCGGATGCACGACCCAGACCCGCAATTTTTGATAATTCTCGAGATAAAAATTCAAAACGGTCCTGACGTATTCGAGATATTTGGAATCGCCGGTCAGTTTGTATAAAATCGCGGCCTTTTTGGCGTTCCCGTTGACGCTGTTGCGGTAAGTGCCGTTCCAGGCGTCGTTTGCGCGCCAGCCCATATTGATGTGCCCGCAGGCGGGGCAGGGCTGTCCCATCGGGACGTCCTTATCGAATTTCAAACCGGTTCCGCACTTTTCGCAGACGTAATTATGTCCCCAGCCGCAGCGGCGGTTTACGTCGTCGAAATAGGTCGCGATGAACGCGTCAACACCGGCCTTCATTTTATCATAGAGCTTTTCCGCCCAGTCGTATTGCTCAATTTTCAGTTTCAGCGCCGAGAAATCGTCGATGTATGCCATGGTATCGCCTCCGATGGAAAAAATCAGAATTGTGTTTATTTTATCATGATAAACCCCAAAAATCAACCGCAATTGACATAATAAAACGATTTCAAGCGTTTTCACTCACTTGAAATGGAGCAAACGCGGCGCTATAATGAATTGTATCCTTTTTCAGGGAGACTGACATGAACGAATACAGAGCAAATCGGCCGCCGAAAGAACAAATGATGTCCAAAGTTCAGATCGTTTTGATCGTCATTTTCATGATGGTCCTGATGGTCTGCGGGGGCATTCTGTTTTTGGACTGGTACGACGGGTATAAAAGCGAGAAAGAAAAAGAACAGCTTGCCTCTCAGATGCAGAGCGCGGCCCAGCAGATCACCGCGCCGATGGGCGAAAATGATATTCTGCCGGCTTTTCGGTCATTTTATCAGAAAAACAAAGACACGGCCGGCTGGATCAAAATCGACGGGACGCCGATCGATTACGTCGTGGTGCAGACCGATAACAACGACGATTATCTGCGCTCCGCCTACGACGGCACTTATAACCGCAACGGCACGATTTTCCTCGATTATCAGAGCAAATTCAATCCGAAGGGCAAAAACATCGTCATCTACGGCCACAATATGAAGACACAGGCGATGTTTTCCACCCTCGGAAAATACGAGACGGTCAAATATTATCAGGAACACCCCGTCGTGGAGTTCAATACGCTCTACGAATATTCGAAATATAAAATTTTCGCGGTGGTTTTGATGGATGCCTCGCCGGACGGCTCGGGTTCCGGCGACGAATTCCAGCTCTACTCTCAATTTTCAAGCGACGACAGTTTTATGAAATATATCGACAAGGTTCGCGCCCACAGCCTGCTTGACATCGACGTCAGCGTGAAAAAGAGCGATAAGATCATCTCGCTTGTCACCTGCGCCTACGACATCGAGGACGGCAGATACGCCATCTTTGCCCGCGAGATCCGTAAAGACGAAAGCGCCGACGTCGACACCTCGACGGCTAAACTCAACGAAGACGTCATCATGCCGGGGAAATTCACAAACTGAGAATGCGTCTGACAGGCATTGGAGCTGACATAATGCGAACGAAAGAAGAATATTACGATCTGGTTCTTCAAAACCGCAAATTGGCCGCCGATCCCAAGGTTACGAAATGCCCCTGCCCGAATTCGCTCTGCGAATGGCACGGGCGGTGCAGAGAATGCGTGGCGCTTCACCGTTACCATAACGACCATGTGCCTTTTTGCCTTCAACCGATCATCCGGAACAAGATCAAAGAACTTGCCGCAACGGCTGAAATGGAGATTGTCCCGAAAGAAGCGACCCCGATTGAATACAGAGAATACGTAAAAGTTCGGGACGAAGCTGCAAAAGCGGAGGGAAAATGACCGATTTAATTGCTCTGAGAAGATAAACCGTTCGGAAAACTTTTCGAAGGGACTGTTTGAATGAAGAAGGTTACCGCGTTATTGACCGTGTTAATTTTACTTTTTTCTGCCTGCTCAAACAGTGGTATATCAACTTCATCAGAAAACCCATCGGAGGAACCCGTAGGTGTCATACATTTTGGACATTTTGACCTCTTATATAACGGGGGCTACTGGGATGGTTTTATAAATAACGTTAACAAAGGAAAAACCGCAATTGTCGCAATGGAGTATATTTGTGATCCGGAAGACCCGAGAGATTATCAAGGCAGATATTTTACGGATCGAGGAAATGAGTATCCTGAAAAATTTCATAAGACCATATTTTTTGACGGTGAAAAATATATCGTTGCAGGTATCGAAGAAGATTTTTATGTCTCAAGAAAATATGAATATATGCTACGCTTTGAGGGGGAGTCCCGCAGAAAAATCACCGGGTATTCCAGTTACATTTTTTATGTATTGCTAAATGACAACACTTTGACCTGGGACGAAATTTATAACGCGGATGTTAAAAACCCGGTTGATTATTTTATCGCATATTCCGATATCAGATACGGTTCATTGAAAGTGTACGAGGAGGATGTTGGAACTTTCAGTTATCAAGGGGATGTTTTGAGACCAAGCGACGGTGGACTTGGAATCAGAACCGACGGATTTGATAATATCGAAATTTCACCGGTTGAAACAATAGAGGATGTAATAAAGCTGGCAAAAAAAGAAATTTCGTTTAATGATAGGGATTTTGATTCGATTAATTTGGCTTATGACGAAGAGACAGACATATATCGGGTTACTTTTTCAAAGGAAAGACGGTTAGGTGGTTGGATCTCGGTATATGTCAATAGACAAGGTCAGACGATTAGGATTGTCGGCGGAGAATGAAAAATTTCCTATAATAAATGATAAAGGGTCCGGAGAAAACCTCCGAGCCCTTGAAATTTTGTTTTTTCAATAGGGGCGCGCATTGTCCCCGCCGAGCGGCTTACGCGCCCCGAGATTTATCGGACGGCCGATGGCCGCCCCTACAATTTTGAAAGCCCCTCCGGCGTCAATTCATACACCGTGTCGCAGACCCCGGCGAGGTATTTGCGGTCATGGGTCACGCTGATGATTGTGCCGTCGTACTGCCGAAGCACCTGCCGGACGACCGGATTGGAGAGCGGGCTGAAGTTGCGGGTCGGCTCGTCGAGAATCAGCACATTGCTGCCGTCAAGCGTCATTTTTAAAAATAACAATTTGGCCTTCTGACCGCCCGAGAGCTCTCCGATGGTGCCGAGCATCTCCTCGTGAGTGAACCGCATGCTGCCCATTTGGATACGGGCGCGGGTGATGTCCTCCTTTTTGCCGGACGGCGCGAGGAAATCGAGCGGGCACTGGGACAGGTCGAGCGAATCCTCGTAATCCTGCGGCATATAGGCGGCTTTGAGGTCTCTTCGCTGAAGCAGTTCCTCCGCAATCAACCGAAGCAGCGTGGTCTTGCCCGCGCCGTTGTCGCCGACGATGCCGACATGCTCTCCGCCGTACACATTCAATTCGATATTTTTTGAAAGAACCCTTTCATCGATTTTGAGTTCCGGCAGCGCCATCCGCAAAATCTCTTTTTGACGGGGCAGGGCGGTGCGCTCCGCGAACTTCATCAAAATGGCCTCTTCGACGATCGGAATCTCCTCGAAGTCCTCTTTTTCCCGCTCAAACCGGCGCTCCAGCGACTTGACCGCTTTCATTTTCTTTTTTAAGAGGCGGGCGCCTCCGGGGTCCTGACGGGAAATGTTCTCCTGGTCGCGCTCCACCTTGTCGTGGATTTTCTTCCAGCGCTCCTGCTGGGCCGCGAAGTCCTCGCGCTGCTTGCGAGCTACTTGTTCCTGATGGGTCAGGCCGCGAATGCGCTCGTCGATATACCGCGCATACGGCATCCGCGCGATCGTATGGCGGGCGCTGCGCTTATGCAAAACCTGTTCAAGATGAATGATCACATTGGCGGTATGCTCGATCAGCGTCTCGTCGTGGGAGACAAACAGCACCGGAAGCCCGCAGCGGTTGATAAAGGTCTCAAGCCATTCAAGCGTCCTGATGTCGATGTCGTTGGTCGGCTCGTCGAGTAACAGCACATCCGGTTTTGAGGCCAATATCCGTGCCAATTGCAATTTGACTTTTTCGCCGCCCGAGAGCGTTCCCATCAACTGATCGGACTCGAACATCGCCGGGTTCAACCCGAGTTGTTCGGCGATTTCGGCGCGTTCGTCGGGCAAAAGCATCTCAAACAAAAGCTCGGAAGCGACGTAATCTTTTACGCAGAGCCGTTTTTCGGCCTCGGAGAGCTCCTGCTTGAGATAGCCGTATTTCAAGCCGTCACGCAGGACTTTTCCGCTGTATTCCACGTAATGCTCAACCAAAGCCGGGTTGACGATCAGCTTTAACAGGGTGCTCTTTCCGTTGCCCTCTTCGCCGATGATGACGGCCTTGTCGCCCGGGTTGAGCGCAAAAGTGAAATTGATTAAGATTTTTTTATCGTTCTTGGAAAGCGATATCGTTAAATTCATGATTTGAAGCATATTCATTCCTCCTCAGCGCTGTCGGAAAAGAACTTGAAATAAAATTCCAAGCAAACAAAAAGACCGTCTTTTCCGACAGCATAACAAAACAACCTCGAATTCGATCGGAATTCGGTCAAGTCCTGTGATGTGTCGTTAAAGCGGTCAGTTGTACATCTTTTCACTCCTTCAAGGAAAACTGTGCCAAGTGTAGCACGGAAAGCGGTTTTTGTCAATGAAATATGTTGCATTGCGCCCGGAAATATGGCATAATGGGGGTTGACAAGCGGTCTGAAACTGTGATACAATAACAATCACCTCAGAGAGGGCTTATTTTTTGTCTGCACTTTTTTTAAGAGGACGGCAAAAAACCCTTGAGGGAGGCAAAACTAAGGCGGGAAGACCGCTGTAACGGAGGTGCCGTCATGAGGGTCAAAATCACGCTCGCCTGCACCGAGTGCAAGCAGCGCAACTATGACACAATGAAGAACAAGAAAAACGATCCCGATCGGTTGGAGATGAACAAGTACTGCAGATTCTGCCGTAAACACACGCTCCACCGCGAGACGAAGTAACGGGGGAGGAACAAAATGGCTAACGATGCCGCTGCCCCGAAAAAGGGTTTTGCGAAGCTCGGACAATTCCTGAAGGAAGTCCGGCTTGAGATGAAGAAGATCACCTGGCCGACGCATAAAGAATCGTTTAAGAAATTTATGCTGGTCATCGTCACCGTCGTCGTCTGCGCCGCAGTACTCTATGGATTCGACCGCCTGCTGCTGTTGCTTGCGGGTGTGATCGCAGGAAGCTGAGAGGAATTATGCCGGAAGCCGCAAAATGGTATGTCGTGCACACCTATTCAGGGTATGAAAGCAAGGTCTGCACCAATCTTGAGAAAATGGTGGAAAACCGCCATATGCAGGATCTGATCCTCGAGACCAAGATTCCGCTCCAGACCGTGACCGAGATCAAGGACAACAAGACCCGCGAGGTCGAACAGAAGTTGTTCCCCGGTTATGTGCTCGTTAAAATGGTGATGACCGATGAATCGTGGTATGTCGTCAGAAACACCAGAGGCGTGACCGGTTTTGTCGGCGCAGCTTCCAAACCCGAACCGCTTTCCGAAGCGGAGATCAACGCTCTCGGCGTTGAACAGCGCAGTGTCAAAGTCGACTACGAAGTCGGCGATTCCGTGGAAATCACAGGCGGTCCGTTCTCCGGCATGACCGGCGTCGTCGACATGATCGACACCGCCGAAGGCCGCGTGCGCGTAATCGTATTTGTGATGAACCGGGAGACCCCGGTCGATCTCGCGA
Source organism: Oscillospiraceae bacterium (assembly GCA_035353335.1). NCBI lineage: Bacteria > Bacillati > Bacillota > Clostridia > Eubacteriales > Oscillospiraceae > Oscillospiraceae bacterium. The sequence continues at coordinate 31,677 of DAOPZJ010000005.1, forward strand.
TGGATCAGATCGCACCGGTATAAAACACGGCGCATCAAAAAAATGAGACCCCGACGCCGGTATCAGTTTACGGCGTCAAAGTGGGAGAGCGTTCAAAGAGCGCTCGCCAATAACCACAAAATTGGAGGAAAGAAAAATGGCTCAAAAGGTCATTGGCTATGTCAAGCTTCAGATTCCGGCCGGTAAAGCCACACCGGCACCGCCTGTCGGACCGGCGCTCGGTCAGGCCGGCGTCAACATCATGCAGTTCACCAAAGAGTTTAACGAGAGAACAAAGGCTGACATGGGACTCATCATCCCGGTCGTCATCACGGTCTATGCGGACCACTCTTTCTCGTTCATCACCAAAACGCCGCCCGCGGCAGTCCTGATCAAAAAGGCCTGCGGCATCGAGAGCGGTTCGGGTGTTCCCAACAAGACCAAGGTCGCCAAGATCACCTCTGCTCAGGTTCGCCAGATCGCGGAGTCCAAGATGGTCGACCTCAACGCCTCCTGTGTCGAGACCGCGATGAAAATGGTCGCCGGTACCGCGCGCAGCATGGGCGTCGAAGTGATCGACTGACGGGAGGAACAGAGATATGTTACACGGAAAGAGATATGACGACAGCGCAAAGCTGTACGATAAGACCAAGCAATACGAAGTCGACGAAGCGCTTGAACTCTGCACCAAAACCGCAAAAGCCAAGTTCGACGAGACCATCGAAGTCCACGTCCGTCTGGGCGTCGACTCCCGCCATGCCGACCAGCAGGTCCGCGGCGCGGTCGTTCTCCCGAACGGAACCGGCAAAACGGTCCGCGTTCTGGCCATCTGCAAAGGCGACGCGGTAAAAGCGGCCACGGCAGCCGGAGCGGATTTTGTCGGCGCGGAAGAATACGTCGAAAAGATCCAGAAAGAAAACTGGATGGATTTCGACGTGCTGATCACAACCCCCGAAATGATGGGTCTGATCGGGCGTCTCGGTAAAGTGTTAGGCCCGCGCGGCCTGATGCCGAACCCGAAGGCAGGCACTGTCACCCCGGATATCGGCAGAGCCATCAACGAAGCCAAAGCCGGTAAGATCGAATACCGTCTCGACAAGACCAACATCATCCACTGCCCGATCGGCAAGGCGAGTTTCGGCAGAGAGAAATTGGCTGAGAACTTCAACACGCTGCTCGGCGCGATCATCAAGGCCAAACCGGCGGCGGCCAAGGGACAGTATATCCGTTCCTGCACCGTGGTCTCCACAATGGGTCCGGCGGTCAAGATCATGACCAGCAAACTGGTATAAAACTAAAACAGATTTCGTTTGTTTCAGCAGATAAAAAAGCGCCGGAAGCGGCGCTTTTTTTGATATTGATGAAAATCAAGCAATCGGGGGAGGCGTTTGGCGCCTCCCCCGATTGTCGCTTTATTGTTTGTTCTCTCCGACAGTGACAGTTATTTTGAGATTCTCCCCGGTCCCCGAATAATTGCCCTGGCGATAGATTTCAAAGACGACCTTGTCGCCGATTTTTTTACCCTGGATGATGCTCGTCACCTGACTTGCCTCGGTGATTTTTACTCCGTCGATTTTCTGAATCAAATCGATCGCGCGCAGTCCGGCGCTTTCCGCGGGGCTGCCCGAATCAACCGATTGGACATAGACGCCCATATACTCGACATTATTCATCCGGGCAGACAGATAGCTGTTGATGTCAACCGAAGTAAGGCCGATATAGGGTCTGCCCGTGACGTAGCCGTTTTCTTTGAGTTCTTTGATGACCGGAGCGACCGCGTTGATGGGAAGCACAAAGCCGAGGCCCTCCACGCCGGTTTCGGAGGTTTTGGCGATGACTATGCCGATCAGCTCCCCGTTGGAGTCAAACATGCCGCCGCCGGAGTTTCCCGGATTGACCGCCGCGTCGGTCTGGAGAACCGTGAAAGTGGTTCCGTCAAGGTCGATTTCGCGCTCGAGCGCGCTGATGATCCCGGTGGTGACGGTGCCTTGCAGTTCGCCCAGCGGGTTGCCGATGACGATCGTATAATCACCGACGCGCAGAGTTGAGGAATCGCCGATTCTGGCAGCGGTGAGGCCGGTGGCGTCGATTTTCAGCAGTGCGACGTCGTCGCTTGTGCTCTTACCGACCAAAGATGCTGTGAAGGAGCGCCCGTCTTTCAAAAAGACGGTGATCTTATTGCCGCCGCTGACGACATGGTTATTGGTCACGATGTAGCCGTCGGATGTGAGGATGACGCCGGAGCCGCTGCCTTCGGTGGGGTAGGAGCGGTTAAAATAGTCGTAGGCGACGCCGGTGACGTTGATGGCGACGACGCTGCCGGCGATTTTATCGACGGTATCAGCGATTCCGGCACGGCTTGCGGTATTGGTGACGGCCGCCGCGGAGGCCTTGACCGGGGTGTCGGTCGATTCCTCGCTGACCGCAGACGGTAATGAAAAAATGTCTGAGGAAATCACGGAACTTGTCTGCGACGAAATGGGCAGCAGCCGCCCCGAGAGCGAACAACCGGTCACCGCAAACAGCAATGCGAGCAGCAGCGCTGCGGCCGAAACAACTTTCTTCAGGTTTTTTGACATAACGATCTCCTTCTCATAATGAAACGGGCAAAGAATCGATTCGGAACAAAACGATCGGGCCGTGTTAATGAAATGAAACAAATTTTGCGGATGCTGTATCTGTCTCGATCCTGCGTTCTTATTTTAAAAAAGCATTGTGATTGTATGATGATGAAATATTTAGAAATTCGCTAAGTGTTTAAACCTTATCTTTAATGGCTGCCGGCCTTTTTCAGAAAGTCAGGGAGCCGCTCAAATTCGAGTTTTATGACCGGAACCGTGTCATAGAGCCTTTCGACGGGAATATTTAAAATTCGGGTATTCTCCAAGTCGCGGTAATAGGGGAGCGCACCTAAACTTCGGACAGCGCCGAGCGTCTCGCCGGTATTTAACAGCGTGACTTTTTTCGGAACCGTCTCGAAGGGCTCCGCAATGACGGATTCGGCGCAAATGTCGTTTAAGAAGCAGAGATAAACGTTGTTATTCTTGGTTGTCATCATCACCGACGGCATTTTTAAAATACCGTTTGCGGGGGTTATGCCGTAAAATGCTTCTTTTACTTTGGAAAACCATGCGCCGATGCGGTTGAGAATCGCCGTATCTTTTTCACACAGCGTCCCGTCGGGCATCGGACCGACATTCAAAAGATAGTTTCCGCCCATGCATAGATGTTTGGTAATGCTCTGCATCAGATATTTCGTGCTGTAGCGTTTCTCTTCAATCCGATAACCCCAGCTCTCGGTGCCGACCGCCTGGCAGGCCTCGGTAGGGGTTTGAAACTCGGTAAGCGCATTTATTTTATCGAGCGACCAGTCGCGTTCGGGGGTGCTGTAGTCGCCTTTTGAAAATCCGCGGTCGTTGATGACAGCGCCGGGCTGCAGGCGGCGGATGATGTCATGGACCGATTCATCGATAATTTCATGCATGTTGGCGTCCCAGAAAAAGCAGCAGAGGTCGCCGTAGTTGGTGCAGAGCTCCGTGATTTGGTTTTTGACGTATTGTATGTATTCGGGCATGTCGGGCTCGTCGCCGGGCTGGGGAGCGGGGTATTCATAGGCCTTTCCGCTGTTGGGGTAATTTTTATGATTCATATCGGAGACCGAATAGTAAATCCCGAATAAAACGCCGCGCTTTCGGCAGGCGTCGGAGAGCATTTTGACGATGTCTTTTTGATACGGCGTGTTCCGGATGCAGAAGTCGGTATATTTCGAATCCCACATACAGAAACCGTCGATATGCTTGGACGTCAGTACGATATATTCGATGCCGGCGTTGACGGCGAAATCCACCCAGGCGTCGGGGTCGAATTTCACGGGATTGAACTCATCTTTGACTTTGGCATAGACGTCCCGCGGGATGTTTCTTCGAAAAACTTCCTGTTCCTGATAGCCGTGCACCGAATAGATGCCCCAGTGTAAAAACATCCCGTAGTGTTTTTCGAAAAACCAATCGCGCCGATCGCCGAATTTTTGCATATATGTAACCTCCGAACGGTTATTACCGTCATCATAGCACGCTTTTTTAAAATTTGCAATAAAAAACGGACGAATACTCGTCCGTGATCTTTGAAAGCAATGACTAATTTTGATACCCTAATTTGTGCACAATAATCCCCTATCTTTCGTTAAAAGGTATGGGGAATAAATAAGTAATACACACGGTCCGATCCTTTGACATCGATCTCCTCAAGCGTTCACAACCCGCCCGTCTGAAAGGCGGATGACACGGTCGCAGAGATTGCCGACTTTTTCATCGTGGGTCACGATCACGATGGTCTTGCCGAGTTCGGTGTTGATCTTGCGAAATAACGCCATGATGTTGTCCTCGGTGGCCTCGTCGACCGATCCGGTCGGTTCATCGGCGAGCAGCACTTCCGCTTTTTTAACCAGTGCCCGCGCGATCGACACTCGCTGCTGCTGACCGCCCGAGAGCTGTCCGGGATAATTCCTGGCTTTGTCGGAGATCTCGAGCATTTCAAGTACCTTCATGACCCGCTTTTGGATTTTCTTGCGGCTTAACCCTTTGTACTTTAACGGCAGCGCGACATTGTAAAACACCGTCTGATCCTCGATCAGCGCAAAGTTTTGCACGATCAACCCGATGTTATCCTTGCGAAACCGTGAAAGGGCATTGGGGTTTTTGAGATTGACCGGCTTATCCTGAAACCGGTAATCGCCCTTGTCAACCTTGTTCAGCCCCGCCATGACATAGAGCAGCGTCGATTTACCCGAACCGGACTTGCCCATCACGGCGCACATCTCGCCCTCTTTGATATCGAGCGTCGCGCCGTTCAGGGCCCTGACGAGCCCATCGCCTTTTCCGTAATACTTGTGGACGTCTTTTAATTCAATGATGTTTTCCATGTATTCTCCTCCTGAAAACTATTCTCTTCTCAGCGCGTCGCCCGGTTCGACCCGCATGGTCTGCACGAACGGCACGATTGCAATCAAAATGTTGAAGACCAGCGCACCCAAATACGCCACCAGCATCTCCGGCGAAAAGAACGATTTCAAATTCAGATATCCGACCTTTGCGATGATAAAATATACTCCGTAACTGATTAAAAACCCCAAGTGGAATAAAATCATCAGTCGTCCGAACATCCGCCACAGCGTAAACGAGGTCGAAAACCCGAGCATTCGCTGAACGGCAACCCGCTTTCTGCGCCGTTCGGCCCAAAACATCGTCAGCGGCACTGTCGACAATACTACGCAGAAGCAGGCGAAGATCAGCATGATCAAATTTAACAGTTCCATGTTGAAAAAGCCCGACACCGTGAACACCGAATCAGGTACTTCCAGCTCGACGACACTCACGCCTTGCGCTGTCAGAATCGCGCTGAACTTTTCTTTGAGTTCTTCTTTGCGGCTTTGGTCATTTTTCCCGTCCCCGACAAAATCGATGATAAACGGCTCCGACTGGCTGATATAGGCCCCGTAACCGTCCATATTGTAAAGTACCGTTTTATTGATATCGCTCACCACCGGATAGCCCACCGCCCCGACGACTTCCCACTTCCGGTCGGTGCCCAAACTGAAATAATCCACACCGTCTTGGCGGGTGATATTTAAAAGTAGGCTTTTTCCCACCACGCATTTGTAATATCCCTTTCCAAAATCCGACTCCTCAAAATACCGCCCGTAAGTCACCCGCAGCGACGTCGGCAGCTGTCCGCCGAAAGCGACAGAATACCAGGGGATTGAACCGCTTATCAACCGTTGATAAACCACCACATCCCCCTCGGTTCGGATAAAGTCCATCACCTGTTTTGTAATATCGACTTTCTGTGTGAAATTCAGATTTTCATCAACTCCCCGCATGGCAAGCACAAAAACGTTGGGGCTGAACAGTCCCTTCTCCGCCTTGTTCATCTCGTATTTCTCAACCGCGTAACTGCCGAAAAAGATGGTGCCTACGCCGATCGCCGCGAAGATGACCACCAGTGCGAACTCCTCGATTTTTATCCGCAGCTTCGCGTGCTTTTTACGGGGCTTCTTACTTGCTTTCTCTTTTTCCCGTAAAGGGTGTTTCCATGCTGTGTTTTCAACCATAATCCTATTCCTTCCCGCGCAGCAGCGTATCATATTCCACGACTGAAATCTTGATCAGCGGGAAAGCAAGCGCAATCAGTGAGACAACCAAGCTCACCCCGATGGCGCATGCGGCGGCAAACAGGCTGATTTTCGAGACCTGAACCCCGAAAATGCCCATCTCGTTATAGGTAAACACCCCGCCGCCGAAAAACAACGCGCATAAAAACGCCCCGACATTCGAAATGAACATGATGACCAGCACTTCAAAAATCATAAACCACTTGATGTGTGCCACCGTCCCGCCCGAGATCAAATGAATGGCATAGGTCTTGAAGGAGGCCATCAGCTTGTTTGCCAAGTTCAGCGATAAGCACAGTGTCGAACTGGCAAGTATTAATATTGAAGCCAACAGCAATAAATCGAAATAATCGTCGGCGCTCTGTTTAAAGCTGTCGCTGATCATCATCACACGGCGTTTGGATGAAGATAACATCGAAAACCCATTTTGTTTGATATACTGATCAATCGGATAAGATACATCCTTTGTGAAAATAACTCCCTCGCACATATGTTCCAATTGCATAATATACGTTGTCTTTCCGTATTTTTCATAATATGATAAATTCGAATAAGCCGGATTGTTTTTGTCCGCGCCGGGCGGTGTCGCCATTTTTATATAGTCAAGATAGGGAATCAACACATAGGTATCCAGCGATACAATAGTGTCCAAATCGGTTGCGCCGGGCGGCAGAATTGAAATGCCGGGTTCCAAGAAGCCAACAATCTCATAGTCCTGTGAAAATCCATTGTAAAGGTGCGACGCGCCATTCAGAATATCGCCGACCTTGTAATACTCATGCCATGCCCAGCCGCAGACAATCGGAATCACCTTCGCGTTATAATCGGTGTGGTCAAAATCGGAAAAATCTGTCCCAACCGCAATCTTGAGGTTGAACCGACCGAAAACCCGCTCATCAATTGAATATGCCAACACATTCGATAAATATTTTCCGGTGCTTTCGACATACATATATTCACGCGCGGCATTAAATTCCTGATAGCCGGCGAGACAATTGTCTCCGACTTTCAGGTCGTATAATTGCAGCACACTATCCGTAAAATGCAAAAATTTAAATTCGGGCGCCGCGTTGATTTGCCGAAAATAATTCCGTAATCCCTCAACCTGTTCTTCTGTATATGCTTTATCCCCGCTTAAGCTATTGATCGGCGCGGTGACGAAAAATCGGTATTCATCCTCGGGATATGCCGAATAAAAATCGTCCACGCGTTCCTCGTTGTGCTCGGCATATCCCATCGCGCCGATAATCAAAAACAGACCGACCACCATCATGATGATAATCAGCGCGGAGAGGAGCTTTCGGCGCGTCAAGCTGTGAAACGCCTGCTCCAGAATAATTTTCATTTTAAAATGCACCTTCTTTATTCGACTTTCGTCAATACAATATCCTCGCCGTCCCTTGTCAGCGTCAGCGTTTTTCCGTCCTCGCTGAGTGCATAGGTAAATTCCTTGCTCTCCACGTCGAGATAAAGACCGCTCATGATGAGCTTATCCTTCTTCACCTCGTATTTACCTTCGTTCTTCTTATCACTGATTATTCCGCCCATTGCAGTCATAGATGCTGTGTTTTCCATTGTGCCGCCTTTATTGAAGACATAAGTTATTTTCGACAGCGGTTCTGAATAACTCCACTTTCCGACCAATACTTTTCGGGATGAACACGCAGCTGAAAAAATCGCCGTGACTGTGATTGTCAAAACGACAGCCATTAACGCTATAACTTTATGTGTTTTCATAACTATTTCCCCCTTCGACCTTACGCTTTTGACGAATGGTTATCCGCCAGTAAAACAATAAAACTGCTCATTTTTGGTCATTGATATATCGCGCTGCCTGATATTGTGAGATATCTTCGCCCGTCTGCGCCGCAATATAATTCAGCGCGGTCTGAAAGTATGTATCGACTGAGAACTCAATCGGGGTCGGGATAATATAGTATTTTTGAAAATAATTATAATTATTTGTATCCCAGTTCTCATTTTTTTCAACAGCGATGCTGTCACGCCCCCAATACCAGATTCTGCCGTCTTGTTTTTCCGCAAAAACCGGTCCATATCCGCATTTGAATACCCGTTTAACGTTATCAAGGATTTTGGTAGGTTGAACATAAGTCGCACCGATGTTAACAAGACGCGCGACTGAACTGTAGTCATCTTTATCATATGTTTGGAAATAATCGCCCACGCCCAGCATTCCGCCGTCTCGCGCGCCCCAGACCCATAACGTGTAGTCTTTTTTGATTGCGTAGGCCGTACTGTATGCCGGTGCAAATTCCCGTACATTTTCCATAATTTTAACCGGCACCGTCCGATACGAGGTCTTCGCTCCGTTGGTTCTGGTTGAGACGGGTTCTCCGGTCAGCATGAGATCGTGATCGTTCAATCCCCATCCGTATAACACGCCATCTTCGGTTACGGCATAAGCACTATAAAGATTTATCCACGCGTTTGATACATTTTCCAATACTTTATTTGGTTCGAAAAAATATGCATCCCCGTTTGTCTGCGTACTCATGTCGCCCGTTTTTTCGTTTCCGCAAGCGCCGAACTCGTTGTCTCCCGATATATATAAATCACCCATGCGGGTCAAAAATCCGACATTATAATTGGTGCCGTTTTCGTCCTTGATTAATCGAACCACGTTTTTGAGGATCATTTTCGGTTTTTGCGAAACTTTCATTTCGGAATAATCAAATCCAAAAGACCAAACGGTTCCGTCTTGTTTTAAAACGATCCATTCTTTATAGTTTTGGACGGTATCCGCTACCGTTTCCATAACCAACACGCTGTTTTCTTTCAAAGACAGATTGGGATTATAAAGTATTTTCTCGGGGATCGCATATAATCCGCCCATCCGGTCAATAAAAAACAAACTGTCATATACAACCCCGTCACCAACCTCATGCGGGGATAAAAAGGTCTCTCCGTTGCGAAGTCTTCCGTGTTCAAAAAGCTGTTGATCTTTCGTTACGATATATTTTCCGAATATTACCTCAGACACCGATTTTAAAACCTTTTTCGGCTGATTGTTGATTATCACGTTTTCGCCCTGCCCGAGCGAGTATTTTGAAAGCGATGAGAGTGATTCATCGTTTTTTACGTTTTGGTTATTTATCTCTGCACTTCGACTGATGTTACATTGATCCGCGCCCCAGGTAAATAAATCCCCGTTTGCATTGATGAAAACATTAACCCCGCAATGGTAATCATAATCGGGTAAAACAGATTCCGGAACGGTTGCTGCGGTTTTGTTTCCCGAACAACCGCATATCGACAATACAACCATAAATAAACACAATATTATATTTTTTTTCATGACATCGCCTCCGTATCATTTTCTGCGTTCTGTAAAGTTAAATGAAAATTGAGGACATCAAAGCCTTTGTGGTACAATGTTTCTGCCAAAACCAAGTACCTCCCAAAGGAGAGATGTCCCCATGCAGAAAATTGTATCAATTATTTATCCGAAATGCAACAACCAAAAGTCGTTTTATCGTTATGGCAAAGATAGTGATGGTTATCAAAAATATCTTTGCCGGAATTGTTACCATCAGTTTTCTCCCGAACGCCTGAGGGCGGAGGGAGAAAAGCGGCGCTATCCGCCCTGTCCCGTCTGTGGTAAAACGAGCTTCCTGCACCATGATTATGAGCACTACAGCAACTATCGCTGCTGCGGCAAGCGATGTAATCACTCTTTCTTCGTGTGGAAGTCAATCGCCGTCTCTAATCCTTCTATGTCTTCTCTTTTTGGAAAACACAATTTCAAGCGTATGCGTTATCCTGTTCAAATCATTATCACATCACTTTCCCTGTTTTTCCTCGGGAAAAACTCTTTCCGAAACATTTCTTTGATCATGAAAACCGCTTTCAACATCAATGTCTCTCATATCACAATCGGTAATTGGTGTACGCGTATTGCTCCGCTTTTTGATGATATGCGCATTCAATTGATGCCGATGCTCGATCTCAACTCCGATGAGTGGCATGCCGACGAGACAGTGGTTAAAATCGCAGGAGTGAAGTATTATCTTTGGTTCGTCGTCGACAGCGAAACCAGATTCATCATCGCCTTCCACCTCTCTCCTCACAGGGATTCTCCGCAAGCCGTTTCTGTGCTTCATGAAGCACAGAAATACGGAACGCCGAACACCATTGTCTCTGATCGCTACAGTGCCTACAAAACCCCTGTCAAATCCCTGTTTGACGATGTCAAGCATATCAGGGGCGAAAGTTTCAAGGATGACATCTCAAACAATCTCATCGAGTGCTTCAACAAGCAATTTAAGGCCTGGTACAAGACAAAACAGGGGTTTTCTTCTTTTCATTCCGCCAATAATCTCATCTCCTTGTTCGTTTTCTTCTTCAATTTCATCCGCCCTCATTCCGCTTTGAACGGTTTGACTCCCGCTCAAGTCGCCGGTCTCAACCTTTCAAATATTCAAAAACGGAGGTTCTTGCTCGTCGCGTGAGCTTTTGTATCGTTAGGCACCCTATTCTTTCATCTTAACTTTACTGTGCCATTTTCTGGGACGGGCGGATAAGGTTAAAACTTATCCGCCCACAGGTTCCGATTAGCAGTGGCACCATGTGCCCCAATCGGTAACGTAATTATTTAAATAATCCTCTCCGACTGTTGGGGATTGACAGATCGATTGTACTGTTCCAACATGAGTATCAGATGAGTCGGATGAATAATCCCAAAAATCATCTGGGCCAAACATACTGGACCAACACCCATATGGCGAAACATAACATTCAGCCCAGGATGTTACGATCTTGTAAGAGTTTGGTCCAGACCCGTAAGTGTTTGTTCCTCCTCCGCCGTTACAGGCAGAAGACATACTTGCACTTGTCGGAATGACAGCGAACGACGCAGCCATGAGAACCGCCATCAGGACGATCAGATATTTGCGAATCTTTTTATACATCATATTTGTTACCCCCTGTAACATTCCTTATGTAATACTTTTTTGTATTACATGTTTTATACTTACAGGTGTGATTTTTCCCGGGACGCTGAATGACCCTGTCGCCAAAACGGATGATCTATATAGAACCACTCGCCGCGTCTCGGGTCAATGATTGTAAATCTGCACTTCCCGTATGGGCATTGACGCCCGAAGCAGACGACAGAAAGAATGCCATTTGATTTTATCCGATAAATTACTGGACATATCGGCGGAATCGTTTTGGCCAAAACCGTTTCCAGCGAAAATCAAACATGCCGAAAAATGAACTTTTTTCCATGCTCCCATCGTATTTCACCTCCTTTGTTTGATTCTATCCAAACGAATTCGTTGTATAGGTCTTATTTTTTTAATCGCACAATTGTACAATATATGTATTCATAATCTCGATTGTAACTTTTTCCCCGGCTATCTCCCCTTGCTTATACTTTTCTCTTCAGTTCATTCCCCAATATCTTTCTGCCAATATCTTACACGACATTCGCTAATTTGTCAAGTAGTATTTCTCATTGTTTTTTGACAAAATTCGACACAAAATTATTCTCTCTTCAGCCCATCTCCGGGGCTAAACCCGCATTGGCTTGCAAAAATCCGGATGTTTTAAAAAGGAATAATTACGTACAATTTAGTCTGCCTATTTTCTTCTTGTTTTTGACCTATTCTCTGTAGGCTATTTCTCTTTACCGCGATTCCCATAAATAATTAAAATGTGCACTTACCTACCTCAAGAATGCACATAGCAGCGACTTTTCGTTAAAAGATTTGGTGCAAAAAACATAAATATGACCTCATTTTTGTAAATCAAGCGATAACAAGAGCCATAAATCTTTAAACAGTATCGAAAAATCCTTTAGTAACGCCACTTTTCCATAAAATAAAAGAACACTCGCTTTGATACCATCGTATCAAAATAGGCGTTCTATTATGAAAACAACAATTTACAGCAGAGAACTCAATTTCGTTTTCTCGACGGCTTTATACAACAACAGCCCGCCTCCGAAACAGGCGACTGCCTGACCCGCGGCAACCGTCAGCGCGTTGAACCCAAACAAAGGCCAGTCCAGGAATCCCTTCTCCGCAACCGTAAATTCGACGCCGAGAACAAGGGCGTTAAGGAGGACGGGGAAGACGAGCGAGAGCAGCGGCAGCCCTTTAAATCGGATTTTGCGTGTGTAATAGGTGCAGACGGCCGCGATGCCGGTTGCGAGGGAGCCGAACAGGATATCCCAAACGCCCGCGACGGTGTTTCCGGCGAAGATCGCGACGCCGTTGGAGATGGCGCAGCCGAGCGTCAGCCCCCAGACGGATGAGAAGGTGAAGACAGGCAGCACGGTCAGCGCCTCAGACAGGCGGCATTGTACCGGTCCGAAAGCGATCGGATAGAGGACCAGCGTGAGCACAGCATACGCGGCGGCGATGATGCCGCCCCGGGTGATGTGTTTGGTGCCTTTTTTCATCATAAATTCCATTCCTTTTTTGAGTTTGGAACAAACTCGCGGCGTGAAACGGGTTAGGCGCAAATGGGGTTGAAAGACTGTCTTTTCACCGAAACGGCGGCGGTTGACTTCATTTGTCAACCGCCGCCGGTATGTTTTACTCAGAACTTTTTGCGGGCGACGTAGGAAGTGTGCAGCACTTCATGCGCTTTGTGGCTGCCGGGTTTGTCAAGGAACTCTTTGTAGAGCCGGATGATGTCCGGGTTCTGGTGGGAACGGCGAATGGTGTTGCGCTCGTCGTTTCTGTAAAGCGCCGAAGAACGCAGGCCGATCAGATCGGTCCAGCTGCGCACATCCGCGGATTGCTGCGGCTGACCGCCGCCGTTGATGCAGCCGCCCGGGCAGCACATGATTTCGATAAAGTGGATGTTCTCGCCGGCTTTGACACGTTCAAGCAGTTTGCGCGCGTTGCCGGTGCCGCTTGCGACGGCCACGTTGATGTCCATTCCGGCGACTTTGTAAGTGGCGGTCTTGATGCCGTCGGCGCCTCTGACTTCGTTAAAGACGACCATCTTGTCGTCTTCCTTGCCGGTCAGGGTGCTGACCGCGGTACGCAGAGCCGCTTCCATAACGCCGCCCGTCGCGCCGAAGATGACCGCCGCGCCGCTGGAAGAACCGAGCGGATGGTCAAAGTCGCTGTCGGGCAGGTTGACGAAATCGATGCCGGCCAATTTCACCATACGCGCATATTCGCGGGTGGTCAGTGCGATGTCGACGTCCGGGACGCCGGCGGCGTCCTGATCGGGTCTGCCGACTTCGAACTTTTTGGCGGTGCAGGGCATAACCGAAACACAGACGATGTTCTTGGGGTCGATGTTGTTTTTTTGCGCAAAATAGGTTTTGACGATTGCGCCGAACATCTGCTGCGGAGATTTGCAGGTCGAGAGATTCGGGATCATCTCGGGATAATAATGTTCGCAGAACTTGATCCAGCCCGGCGAGCAGGAGGTGATCAGCGGGAGCGCGCCGCCGTTTTGAATGCGCTCGATCAGCTCATTCGCCTCTTCGACGATGGTCAGGTCGGCCGAGAAGTTGGTATCAAAGACCCGGTCAAATCCCAGACGGCGCATTGAAGTGGCCATCTTGCCGGTGACGTCGGTGCCGATCGGCATTCCGAAACACTCGCCGAGCGTGGCGCGGATCGACGGGGCGGGGAAGACGACGACGAACTTATTCGGGTCACTCAGCGCCGCATTGACCTCGTCTGCCTGATCCTTTTCATAGATCGCGCCGGTCGGGCAGGAGACGATGCACTGTCCGCAGGAGACGCAGGCGACGTCGCCGAGCGGGCGGTCAAACGAGCAGCCCACATGGGTGTCGAAGCCGCGGTTGACAAGGCCGATCACGCCGATTTCCTGAACCTTTTCGCAGGCGGAGATGCAGCGGCGGCACAGAATGCATTTGGAGTCGTCGCGGATCATGTGCACCGCGGAATTGTCATAAATCGTCTCATCGGGGACGGTGGAATATTTATCTTCGTCTACGCCGTAATCGTGGCACAGCGCCTGAAGCTCACAGCTGCCGCTGCGGATACAGGACAGACATTTTTTATTATGGTTGGAAAGGATCAGTTCCAGCGTGGCTTTACGGGATTGGTGGAGTTTTTCGGTGTTGGTCTTGACCTCCATCCCCTCGGTGACGGGATGCATACAGGCGGCGACAAGGCCTCTCGCGCCGGACGCTTCCACCACGCAGATGCGGCAGGAGCCGACTTCGTTGACGCCTTTGAGATAGCAAAGGGTGGGGATTTTTACGCCGGCTGCATGGGCAGCTTCCAGAACGGTGGTACCGTCCGGGACGCTGACGCTGATGCCGTCGATTTTGACGTTGAGCATTTTGGGTTCCATATCGTTATTCCTCCCCTTATTTCTTATCAATGGCGTAGAACTTGCAGTTGGACATGCAGAGTCCGCACTTGATGCACTTGTTCTGATCGATCACGTGTTTCTCTTTGACGGTGCCGGTGATGGCGTTCGTCGGGCAGTTGCGCGCGCAGAGCGTGCAGCCCTTGCACTTATCGTTGATGGTGTAGGTCGTGAGTGCTTTGCAGACGCCGGCCGGGCACTTCTTATCGACGACGTGGGCGACGTATTCGTCGCGGAAATATTTGAGTGTGGAGAGCACGGGGTTCGGCGCGGTCTGGCCCAGTGCGCAGAGGGAATTCTGCTGGATGTGGCGGCACAGGGCTTCCATCTTGTCGAGGTCTTCAAGAGTGCCTTTGCCGGAAGTGATTTTTTCAAGCATCTGATACAGGCGCTTGGTGCCGATGCGGCAGGGCACGCACTTTCCACAGGACTCGTCGACCGTGAATTCGAGGAAGAACTTCGCGATGTCGACCATGCAGTTGTCTTCGTCCATGACGATCAGACCGCCGGAGCCCATCATAGAGCCGATGGCGACGAGGTTTTCATAGTCGATCGGGATGTCGAGGTGCGCGGCCGGAATGCAACCGCCGGAAGGACCGCCGGTCTGCGCCGCTTTGAACTTTTTGCCGTTCGGGCAACCGCCGCCGATGTCTTCGATGATCTCGCGCAAAGTCGTGCCCATCGGGACTTCGACAAGGCCGGTGTTGGTGATCTTGCCGCCGAGCGCGAAGACCTTGGTGCCCTTGGATTTTTCGGTGCCCATCGAGGCGAACCATTCCGCGCCTTTGATGATGATCTGAGGGACGTTGGCATAGGTCTCGACGTTATTGAGGATGGTGGGCTTTCCGAACAGGCCCTTGACCGCCGGGAACGGAGGACGCGGACGCGGCTCGCCGCGGTTGCCCTCTACCGAGGTTAACAGCGCGGTCTCTTCGCCGCAGACAAACGCGCCGGCGCCGAGGCGGATGTCGAGGTCGAACGAGAAGTCGGTGCCCATGATATTATTACCGAGCAGGCCGTATTCACGCGCCTGTTTGATGGCGATTTCAAGACGATGGACGGCGATGGGGTACTCCGCACGGACATATATGTAACCGTGGGTGCCGCCGATAGCGTAAGCCGCGATGGTCATGGCTTCAAGAACCGCGTGCGGGTCGCCTTCGAGGACCGAACGGTCCATGAACGCGCCCGGGTCGCCTTCGTCGGCGTTGCAGCAGACATATTTGACGTCGCTGGCGTTTGCGGCGGCAAACTGCCATTTCCGTCCGGTCGGGAAGCCCGCGCCGCCTCTGCCGCGCAGACCCGAGTCGGAGATGACTTTGATGACGTCTTCGGGCTTCATCGAAGTCAGCACCTTTTCAAGCGCGAGGTAGCCGTCCATAGCGATGTATTCGTCGATGCTCTCGGGGTTGATGACGCCGCAGTTGCGCAGCGCGATGCGTTTTTGCTTTTTATAGAAAGGCGTGTCGGACAGCGAGAGCATCTTGTCCTTTTCAATTGCCTCGGAATAGATCAGGCGTTTGACGGGACGGCCTTTGAGCAGATGCTCCTGTACGATTTCCCTGACGTCGCTTTTCTTGACCTGGCTGTAGAAAGTGCCCTCGGGGTAGATGATCATGATCGGACCGAGCGAACAAAGACCGAAACAGCCGGTTTTGACGACTTTTACTTCTTCGGCAAGTCCGGCGGCGGCGATTTCTTTCTCCATCTCGGCCGCGATTTCATGAGAGCCGGAAGAAGAACAACCTGTGCCGGTGCAGCACAGAACCTGTGATCTTATCATGGCTTTTCTCCTTTCGCTCATTTCAGAGCGTCTTCGATCGTATATTCGACGACCGGACGATGATTGACGAGATGCTCCGTGACGACTCTGGCGACCTTGTCCGCATCCATCTTCACATAGGTGACTTTTTCTTTATTGGGCTCATAGACCTCGACGATCGGCTCAAGGCGGCAGACGCCGATGCAGCCGGTTTGGGTCACGGAGATGTTCTTGAGACCGCGTTTGTTGATTTCGTCGATAAAAGCGGCGAGAACGGGTCTTGCCCCGGCTGCGATGCCGCAGGTTGCCATGCCGACGACGACGCGGATATTGTCATCGCTCTCCTCGCGAAGTTCGATGGTTTTTCTGGTTTTTTCGCGGATTGCCGCAAGTTCAGCCAAAGTTTTCATATCTGATGACCTCCGTACAAATTTTGAAGCTGTTCGCTGATATATTGTGCGACCCATTCGGCGATTTCGGGTTCCCCAAAATCGACGTCGCCGATCTGCCGAATGATCTCGCGGGAAGAAAAGGTGAAGCTGTTTTGATTGAAACGGTGCTCATAACTCCAGTCGATACCGGATCTTGAACCGAGCAGCGCGGTGACAGTGGAAGGCATATCGCCGAGCGGCATCCTGTCGATGTTGTCATAGATAAAATCCGCTGTTACCGTGGTTCCTGCTCCGGGTTCGGAGGTGATTTTGAAACTGCCGCCCGCCATCTCGGCCGCCTGTTTGAATAACGGGATTCCGAGGCCCACCTTTCGGGTGGTGCGGGTCGTGGTGAACGGGTCCGTGACACGGGCCAGAAACGCTTTTTCCATTCCCCGTCCGTTATCGGTGATCGATATGCGCAGCGTATTTTTAACGGGCTGCTCGTCGACAAGGATTTCAATCCGGGTCGCGCCGGCCGTGACGGAATTCTGCGCGATATCGAGAATATGGAGCGAGAGTTCTTTCATTACCTGTATTTATTGAGAATGCCCTTGATGTCTTTCGGAACCAGCTTGCCGTAGACCTCATTATTGATCATCATGACCGGTGCCAAACCGCAGGCGCCGAGGCAGCGGGTCGCCTCGAAGGAAAACTTCCCGTCGGCAGTTTCCTGGCCGCATTTGATGCCGAGTTCTTTTTCGATTTCTTCGATTACGAGTTTGCAGCCCTTGACGTAACAAGCGGTGCCGAGGCAGACTGAAATCTGGGTCTGCGCTCTCGGCGAGAGCAGAAATTGGGCATAAAATGTGGCGATTCCGTAGACCTCGGAAAGGGACGCGCCCATTCCCTCGGCAACGATCTCCTGAACTTCGATCGGGAGATAACCGTAGATCTCCTGCGCCCGCTGGAGAACGGACATGGTACCCTCGCCGTGCGTTTTTGCCTCGGCGATGCCGTCACGCAGCCGCTTTTCCTGTTCGGCGGTGCCTTTGAACGGCAGCGTTGTGGGTGTCTTCCTCATAACTAAGTTTGCCTCCTCGAATATTGAGAATTAAAATTTGCAATTTGCATATCGGATGCCGCGATGAGCGGCTTAACCGAGTCCATGTAACAGCGTTATATCCCGGTGGTGACCAACCGTTGAATCAACTGTTTTTTACTTGAAAAAACGGCATCGGTTGTGCCGTTTGCGGACCCGATATCCTCTAAGTAATGAGCATCGGAGTCCAACAAAACATTATAACGCATAAGTCGATTTTTTTCAAGGAATTCAGCTTTTTTTGGACTGAAAAGTTTTTTGGAGAGCTCAATGGTCTGAAAATCCATGTCCGGTGATAAAAAACCGAGGTTCGAAATGATCGAATTGCTTTCACGGTCGATATGCGCCGGGATTGCCGCCCCGTTGTGTTTTCTGACGAGCGCCGGAACGCTGTCGATCGGAATGGAAGCGGCGGTGACAAGCAGCTTCGGTTCGAACCCGATGAGTTCATCGTTTTCATCCCGCAATACCTGCCGCCCGTAGATATCGGGGCGGTTTTCGATGGGAGAACGCGCGGCCCTGACGATTTTTTCAAACGCGAGAGCGTCATTTAAATCGGCAAAAAGGCAGAGCACATGGATTTCTTCGGCGGTCTCCAGTTCCATACCCGGCAGGACCATCATATTCGGACAATTTTTTGCCGCGGCTTTGAGCACCGCTTCGCAGTTTCCGCAGGAGTTGTGGTCACACAGCGCGATCACATCCAAACCGCACAGCGCCGCCATGTTGACGATGTTGTTCGGGGTCATCTCCTCGTCGCCGCAGGGCGAGAGGCAGGAGTGGATGTGAAGATCGTAGTTCATTCTTTCAGCAGTTCATAGGTCGCGGCCGCCGTTTCATAGGCGGATCTGTCGGTTCTGAAAATCGGGAGCTCCAGCTTTTCCGCGCGTTCCGCGAGTTCCGGGTCGGGTTTGACGCCTTCGCATAATACCACACAGGCGACTTCGGTCATCGAGGCGACTGCCGCGACGTTCACGTTGGACATGATGGTCAGCCAGACCTGGCCGGCGCTTGCCCGGCCCATGACCCAGCTGAGTAAATCGCCGATATAGCAGCCGGTGATCGCGCGGTCTTTGCCGGTGCTGACGGTCTCGAGGTTCAGCGTTTTGGCATAAGCGTCAGTCGTCATCGCGGCTCAGCTCCTCATAGGATTTTTCGGTGTCATAATAGAGCGCAAGCTGTTCCGGCGTGAGGTTTTTGCGGATATGGCGCAGCTTTTCGCGCATCAGGTAGACGCACAGGCTCAGCGAGGACTTTCCGCGCACCACGTCTTCCGCCAGCGCCGCGCAGGTCGGCGCGCCGCAGGCTCCGCAGTCGAGTCCCGGAAGCAGCTCGGTCAGCCGTTCAATTTCGAGCATCATCTTCATGGCCTCGTCGAGGTTGTCGCTGAGTTTGACGCTCGGTTTCGCCTTGTGTTTTCCGGCGGCAGGTGAGAGTGGGGAAGGCAAGTCGCCGCTCTTGTTCTGAGAGACCGGCATATACCGCCGAAGGGACTTCAGCCGGGATTTGGCGATGAACGGATTCTCGACGGTCAGACAACCGCCCACGCAGCCCGAGGTGCAGGCGTTCAGCTCAATGAAATCGACGCCGGTGAGCTTGTCGTCCTCGATTTGTTCGAGTATCTTGATCGCGTTTTCAATGCCGTCCGCGGCGAGATATTTGTCGGTCAGAAGACCTCCGGCCTCACCGCCGCTGATAGCCCAGGAGACGCCCAGAATCCCGCTTTTTTGAAGCGGAGCCGGATCTTGGATATGGTTCATCGCGCTGACGAGCCTGATATAGATCTCGCTCATCGAAAACGCGCCGTTGATGAGCTGCTCGTTGGTATTCGGATGTAAGATCGCCTCGGTTACTTTAGCCGGGCAGGGTGAGATGAAAAATACGCCGATCTCCTCCTGCGAAAGCCCCGTCTTCTCGGCGGCCTGTTTGCGCGCCATCATCGCGGCCAGTTCGACCGGTGCGATGAAAGGCAGGATATTATCGCATAAGTGGTGGAAACGGGTCTCGATCAATCGCACGATTGCCGGGCAGGCGCCGGAAATGACCGGTTTTTTGATGTCCGGCTGCGCCATGTAAGTGCGGGTGAAATCGGAGATGATCTCGGCGGCGGCGCTGACTTCGAACACCGCGTCAAAGCCCATCGCGAGTAAACCGGACAATACGAAATCCACGTCTTCGAGGTGGTTGAACTGACAATAGAGCGAGGGCGGGGGCAGGGCGATTTTATATTTGTATTTGGAGTTTTTCAGTTCGGTGAGCGGCGTGCAGATAGCCTTTTTGGCGTGATTCGGGCAGACCCGGATACATTCGCCGCAGTCGATGCACAAATCCTCCAAAATTTTGGCCTTGCCGTCGCGGATGCGGATGGCCTGGGTCGGGCAGCGCTTGATGCAGGTGCTGCAGCCCTTGCATTTGTCTTTGTTTAATTGAACGGAATGAAAAATTTCCGCCATGCTGCCGCACCTTCTTTCCTTTAAAAATTCACGGTCATAATAACCTTGGTACCGACGCCGACTTGAGAGGTGATCTCAAAGGTGTCGGAGTATTTTTTCATATTGGGCAGTCCCATGCCCGCGCCGAAACCGAGGTTGCGCACCTCTTCGGGCGCGGTCGACCAGCCCTCCTGCATCGCAAGTCCGATGTCGGGGATACCCGGACCGTGGTCAACCAGTTTTATAGTGACAGAGTGTTCGCCGATTTCGACATCCGCAGCACCTCCGTCGGCGTGGATGACCATATTGATTTCGCCCTCGTACATGGCGATTGAAACCCGCCGGACGGCATCCGGAGGAATCCCGATCTTTTTCAATATGCGCTTGGTATCGCTGGAAGCCGCGCCTGCCGTCGTAAAATCGGAGCCGTCGACGTCATAATGCAATTTGATGTTTTCCGCCAAAGCTATGACCGCCCTTCTGGGGTGTGTCTTTATTTTTGGGAGCAGGGCTCGCCGCCGCGAAGGCCGTTCATGTACAAAATACCGCAGGCCTGATACATACGCTCTTTGGTTTTGAGAACAATGATGCCGGATTCGCGCGCCAGACCGAGCAGGTTCTCATCCGGCTGTTTTCCGCGCACAAAGACGATGCAGCGCATATCCATCATCTCGGCGGTGCGCACGACCTGGGGATTGACAAGACCGGTCAGCAGCACCGATTGTTCTTTGACAAAAGCAAGTACATCGCTCATCATATCCGCGCCGCAGGCGGAGTGGACCTCGCGGCCGAGGTCGCCGCAGTCGACACAGATCTCACAGTTGAGCAATTTTACAATTTCTGAAACTTTCATTGATAACCCTCCAAGCAGGCAAACGAGCGGATCAAAAAAATACCGGATCCACGTTCTCATTATATCAGATTGTTTATAATAAGTCAAACAATATCGATATAAAAAGAATGAATAGAATGCTGGAAAACGAATGAATAATTATAAAATTCGAATGATATATTATATAAATGTATTGACAAGTGTTTAATAATGGTATATAATTTATTCATACCTGAGATTTGGAGGTATAGAGTTCTATGAAAAAGACCCTTTACAGTTTAATGCTCTCGGACGACGTCGTGCAGGAAGTCGATCTGATGGCGCACCGGACCGGAACCAATCGTTCCAATCTTGTCAATCAGATTTTGGCCGATTATTTTTCCGTAACCACTTCGGAGCGCCGGATCAGCGATATTTTCCGCGCGATTGAGCAGCTCATGACGCCGATGCCGGAGTTGGTGCCGTTTTTCGCGCCGAACGCGCTCACAATGTCGCTGAAATCTTCTTTATCATATAAATACCGGCCGACCATCAAATACGAAGTCGCGATGTATCGTTCGGATGAGGACGCTTTGGGCGATCTCTCGGTGATTTTCCGGACCCAGTCCCCGGCGCTGATCGACGCGGTGACCGAATTCTTTCGGCTCTGGAAAACCATCGAAGATCAGAATCTGCCGGTTCCCGTGGACTGCGCGCTTTATGACGGGCGATTTGTCAGAGCGATCGGCGTGCCGGAGGGCAGGGATTGTCCCCGCCGCGCGGATTATCCCCGCCGCGCGGATTGTTCCTGCGACGACATCGCCGGAGCGCTCTCGGACTATATCAAGCTGCTGGACCGGCTCCTGAAGGGCTATCTCACCGGCTCACTGAATGAAGCGGATGTGGAACGGGAATACCGGGAAGACCTCGCCAAGAGAGAATTTATGATTTAAACTAAAAAACAAAAGGATTCCTGAAAGCAGGGAGGCATCAATATGAACACCAATCAATATACACAAAAGACCATTGAGACCATCAACGCGGCACAGGGCATGGCACAGGAAAACGGCAATCCGTACCTGATGCCCGAGCATCTGTTGTACGCTTTAGTCGATCAGGACGGCGGGCTGATTTCGTCGCTGTTTACAAAGATGGGCGTCGACTGCGACGCGCTTCTCGGCGAACTCGACACGATGATCGGCGCGCTGCCCAAGGTCTCGGGCGGCAGCGGGGAAGTGTACGCCTCCGCCGAAACCGGAAAAGTACTTCGGTTTGCCGAGAAGGTCGCCGAGAAGATGAACGACGAATACGTCTCGGTCGAGCATCTGGCGCTCGGCCTTCTCTCCGAGGGCACACCGCAGATCAAAAAGCTGTTTTCGCAGCACAACGTCACAAAAGAGCGTTTCTCCGAAGAACTCTCGAAAGTCAAGACCGCGCCGGTGACCTCGGACAACCCCGAGAGCACTTATGAAGCGCTGAAAAAATACGGCATTGATCTGGTCGAACGGGCCAGAAAGCAGGAGCTCGATCCGGTCATCGGGCGTGACCCCGAGATCAGAAACGTCATCCGGATACTGTCGCGCAAGACCAAAAACAATCCGGTGCTCATCGGCGAACCGGGCGTCGGCAAGACCGCCATCGCCGAGGGGCTTGCGCAGCGCATCGTGCGCGGCGACGTCCCCGAGGGCCTTAAAGAAAAAACCATCTTTGCGCTCGATATGGGTGCTCTGATCGCGGGCGCGAAATACCGGGGTGAATTCGAAGAACGGCTCAAAGCGGTGCTGAACGAGGTCAAACAAGCCGAGGGCAGGATCATCATGTTCATCGACGAGCTGCATACCATCGTCGGTGCCGGGAAAACCGAGGGCAGCATGGATGCGGGCAACCTGCTCAAACCGATGCTTGCGCGCGGAGAGCTGCACTGCATCGGTGCGACGACCCTCGACGAATACCGCAAATACATCGAAAAAGACGCGGCATTGGAGCGGCGTTTTCAGCCGGTCACGGTCGACGAGCCGACGGTTGAGGACACGGTCTCGATTCTGCGCGGCTTGAAAGAACGCTACGAAATCTACCACGGCGTCCGTATTCACGATAACGCGCTGGTTGCAGCCGCAACCCTCTCACACCGCTATATCACCGACCGCTTTCTGCCCGATAAGGCCATCGACCTCGTCGACGAGGCCTGTGCTTTGATCCGTACCGAGATTGACTCAATGCCGTCCGAACTGGACGACCTGCGCCGCCGCATCATGCAGCTGGAGATTGAGGAGATGGCGCTGAAAAAGGAAGACGACCAACTTTCGCGCGACCGGCTTTCCAAACTGACCGCCGAACTGGCCGAACAAAAAGACCAGTTTAATGCTATGAAAGCACGCTGGGAGTCCGAAAAGCACAGCGTCGATCGGGTCAAGGACATCAAAGTAAAGATCGAGCAAATGCACGGCGACATCGAGCAGGCGCAGGTCAATCTCGAATACGAAAAAGCCGCAAAGCTCAAATACTCCGATCTGCCCGCGCTCGAAAAACAGCTTGAACAAGCCGTTGCCGACAGCGAAAAGCGCTCCGGCGGCAATGAACTCGTGCACGATACCGTCACCGAGGAGGAGATCGCCGGAATCGTCGCCAAGTGGACCGGAATTCCGGTCACAAGGCTCATGGAAGGCGAGCGCGAAAAGCTGCTGCACCTCGATGAGATCATACACAAGCGTGTGATCGGACAGGACGAAGCCGTCAAACTCGTCACCGAGGCGATTCTGCGTTCGCGCGCGGGCATCGCCGACCCGAACCGCCCGATCGGCAGCTTTTTGTTTCTCGGGCCGACCGGCGTCGGCAAAACCGAACTCGCCAAATCGTTAGCCGAATGTCTGTTCGACGACGAACACAACCTCGTGCGCATCGATATGACCGAATACATGGAAAAATTCTCAGTCTCGCGCCTCATCGGCGCGCCTCCCGGTTATGTCGGTTACGACGAAGGCGGACAGCTGACCGAAGCCGTGCGCCGCAAACCCTACAGCGTCATACTGTTTGACGAGGTCGAAAAGGCTCATCCCGATGTTTTCAACATCCTGCTGCAAATCCTCGACGACGGCAGAATCACCGACAGCCAGGGCCGCACGGTCGATTTCAAGAACACCATCATCATCCTGACCTCGAATCTGGGCAGCCAGTATCTGCTCGAGGGCATCACGCCCGAAGGTGAGATCACCAAAGAGGCGCAGGCGGCAGTCATGAACGAGGTCAAAAACGCTTTCAGACCGGAATTTTTGAATCGTTTGGACGAGATCATCCTGTTCAAGCCGCTGACAAAAGCCAACCTGACCGGCATCATCGACATCCTGACCGAGGGCTTGAAAAAACGCCTTGCCGACAAGACGCTCGGACTCGAGATCACCGACGCAGCCAAGAACCTGATCATCGACAAAGGTTTCGACCCTTACTACGGCGCAAGGCCGCTTAAACGGTATCTGCAGAGCGCAGCCGAGACGCTGATCGCAAAGGAGATCCTGCGCGGCGACATCTCCGCCGGCAGCACGCTTTTGCTCGGCGCAAAAGACGGCGAACTGGTCTGCGCAAAGAAATAATGCAATAAAACGAGTCCGCGGCTTTTACCCAGGACTCGTTTTATTTACCGTTTCTTAAAATATTTTATTCCTATTATTGACAAAGCCGGGGTTTCCTATATATAATAATAGTTGAATAAAGCTGCGGAGGAGGATATTTATGTACTGCCGAAAATGCGGAGTGGAAAACCAGGATCACGCAAAATTCTGCGCGGAATGCGGTGAGAGGCTGGACGTCTCTCAATCGCAGAATCAGAATTCGAATACATACCAATCCCAACCCCGGTATCCCTATCCGCCCCAATCCCAATATCCGAATCCGCCTCAGTCTCAGCAGCAATACTATCCGCCGTACCAGCAGCCCTATTATCAGCAGGATATGTATGCGCAGCAGGCAGCCGCGAACAGCGCGGCTAACGCCTCACTCACATGCGGAATCATCGGCCTTATCATCGGAGGATGGATACTCGGAATTATCGCGATCTCACAGAGCAATAAGGCGAAAAATATGGGTTATGTCGGCGGCAAGGCTACAGCCGGGCTGGTTCTCGGCATCATCGACATCATCGGCTCGGTGATTGTTTCCATTGCTTTGATGTCTCAAATGGCGAATTATTGATTTTTTGTCCATAGCCGAAAAATTCCAAAAACATCCGGTTTATCAAGACACCCGCGTATTCTCTGCGGGCGTCTTTTTTTAATTATCGCGACGGAGAATCAATGATCTGCGGGCTTGCTTTTCTCGGGCGCTAAAGTTACATGCCCATAAATCTTTCTGTTAATCAGAAACGCCGCAACTGTTCACTTTTCATTGTAAACTGTTAACTAAATTAAAATTTTTCTGAGCGTCTCCATGTTTTCGACAATATGCGCAGCACCGGCTTTTTCAAACTCTTCCCGGCTGCCGTAACCGTATAACACGCCGATGGAATCCATACCGACCGCTTTCGCGCCCAGGACGTCGTGTTCCCGGTCACCGACCATCACGCATTCAGCCAAGTTTACAGGGCCGATGCTGTCAAGCGCATATTCAATGACCTCGCTTTTTACGGTTCTTGTCTCATCGAGGGTGGAACCGGCGACAAACGAAAAATATTCCGCAAGCCCGAAATGCTCTAAAATTTGTTTGGCGAAGACCTCGGGTTTCGAAGTCGCGATAACAAGCGTCTTTTCGGCGGCTTTCAATTCGGCTAAAAGCTTTTTTATGCCCGCGTAAGGCACATTTTCAAAAATTCCTTTATCTTTGAAATATTCACGAAAACAGACAACCGCTTTTTCGGCTTGCTCTCGTGAAAACCCGTAGAATTTCATAAATGAATCGATCAGCGGCGGGCCGACAAACGGGTAGAGCTGTTTATTGTCCCCGACATGAATTCCGAACCGCTCCAATGCATATTTGACCGAGTTGGTGATACCCAGCCCCGGGTCGGTCAGCGTACCGTCGAGATCGAATAGTATTATTTTATAACTCATATTCCGCGACCTCGCAGTTATTCAGCGTAAAACCATGCATTTCTTCATAAGAAAGCCCTTTGAGCTGTTTGTTTATCATCCGCGAGACAAATCCGTGGCATACCAACAGCACGGTTTTATCCGGAAACCGTGTTTTCAATTCTTCTAAACCCGAAATAATCCCGGCTTCAAACTGGCGGATGGTCTCGCCTCCGGTCGGTGCATCGTCGAGTTGTCTGGTACACCATCTGTTGAAAAGTTCGGGGTATTGATTTTTCGCCTCTTCTTTTGTCAATCCCTCAAACACGCCCACACTCCGCTCTGCGAAAATTTTTATGATCACAAGCGGTGTTTCCGGGCAGCGATTTAAAATTGTCTCGGCAGTTTTGCGCGCACGGGCTAACGGGGAAGAGACGGTGACGTCGAATTTGATATCTGCGAGTTTTTGCGCAAGCGCTTCGGCTTGTTGAAGACCGTTTTGATTCAGCGGAACGTCACTGCTTCCCGCATATTTTCCTTGAACGTTGTTATCGGTCTCTCCGTGCCGGGCAACATATAAGTGCATAAATAAGATAAATACCTTTCTCTTAGCGAAAAACGGTGACGGCAGGTTGTGTCGTCACCGCTTTTATGATTCATTTAATTCGGGTTAATTACAATTACATTTTGCCTTCGCAGATTTTCAGAGCGACTTCCGCAGCGGAAGCGGCGTCCGGTGTGTAGTAATCGGCGCCGACCTGTTTGCAGAACGCGTCGGTGACAGGCGCTCCGCCGACCATGATCTTGACCTTGTTGCGGATGCCTTCTTTTTCAGCCACTTTGACGACGTCGCCGATGGCACCCATTGTGGTGGTCAGCAGCGCGGAGCAGCAGATGATCTGGCAGTTCTGGGTCTTGGCGGCTTCGACAAAGGTCTCGGGAGCGACGTCGGTGCCGAGGTCGACGACTTCGATGCCCTGGCCTTCGATCATCATCTTGACGAGGTTCTTGCCGATGTCATGCAGGTCGCCCTTGACGGTGCCGATGCAGACTTTGCCTTTGGCCTGTACGCCCTCAGCCACCATCAGCGGCTTGAGCAGCGCGACGCCGGCGTTCATTGCACGGGCGGCGATCAGAACTTCGGGGACGTAGACTTCGTTGTTCTTGAATTTGGTGCCGATGATGGTCATACCGGCGAGCAGGCCTTTATCAAGAATTTGACCGGCCGGGATTTTCTGGTCGATGGCGCTTTGGACGAGGGCTTCGACGTCCTTCCGTTTACCCTTTTGAAGCATCTCGGAAATTTCTTCGAAAATTGTCATTGCAATTCCTCCGTGCAAATTTGTCGTTTCTATTACCGCTTGGCGGTTGTTATCATTTTATCACAATGAAAAATGAAATTTTATAAAAATATTTCGATTTATATAAATATCATCCTGTATGGATACTATTGTGAATACCGAATCGATTATTTTGTCGTCTGCTTTTCGACGAGCCGTCCGCCGCAGTATTTTTCGCGCAGTTTGGGCTTTTCGATTTTACCGGTCGGATTGCGCGGCACAACGTCGAAGATGAATTTTTTCGGTCGTTTATAACGCGGCATCTCGGCGCAGAATTCCTCGAGCTCGGTTTCGGTGCAGGTCATGCCGGGCTTGACCTCGACAATGGCGGCAGCGATTTCACCCAGCCGGTCATCCGGAAGACCGATAACAGCCACGTCTTTAAGCTTGTTATTTCGGCGCAAATAATCCTCGATTTGAACGGGGTAGAGGTTTTCTCCGCCTGTGATGATCACGTCTTTTTTACGGTCGACGAGGTAGATGAAGCCGTCCCCGTCGTATTTTGCCATATCGCCGGTCAGCAGCCAGCCGTCGCCTTTTAAAATCTCCTCGGTCGCCTTGGGGTTCTTATAATAACGCTTCATCACGCCGACGCCTTTGACTGCCAGTTCGCCGACTTTTTCGCTCTCTTTGATTTCCGTGCCCGTCTCGTCGACGATCTTGGTCTCCCACAGATATCCGGCTTTTCCGATTGCGCCGACTTTATGGATATTCTCGATACCCAAATGGACACAACCCGGTCCGAGAGATTCGGACAGCCCGTAATTGGTGTCGTAGTCGTGATGCGGGAAGACCTGCTTCCAGCGTTTGATCAGACTCGGCGGTACCGGCTGCGCGCCGACGTGCATCAGCCTCCACTGAGCGAGGTTGAAATTTTCAAGCTTGATATCGCCGCGTTCGATGCTGTCCAGGATATCCTGCACCCACGGCACCAGCAGCCAAACGATGGTCGCGTGCTCATCCGAAACCGCGCGCAAGACCCATTCCGGTTTGACGCCGCGCAGTAAAACGGCTCTCGAGCAAGCCAGCAAGCTGCCGAACCAGTGCATCTTCGCGCCGGTGTGGTAGAGCGGGGGAATGCAGAGAAACACATCTTCACGGCCTTGGCTGTGGTGGTTTTGCTCGGTCTGGCAAGAGGCCACAAGCCCCTTGTGCGTATGTAAAATCGCTTTCGGAAATCCGGTCGTTCCCGACGAGAAATAGATGGCGGCGTCGTCGTCTTCGGTCAGTTCGATCGCCGGCGCAACCGAGGAACAATAACCGGCGTATTCGTCGTAACTGTCGGCGAAACACGGCGTATCGGCACCGACATAGAACATGCGTTTGATGTCGGTCAGAGAATCGACGATCTGCTCGATCCTTCCGACGAATTCCGGCCCGAAAATCAAAGTCGTCGAGTCCGACAGATCAAGACAGTATTTGATCTCGTCCGCGGTGTAGCGGTAATTCATCGGCACCGCGAGCGCGCCCGTTTTGAGGATGCCGAAATAGATCGGCAGCCACTCGAGGCAGTTCATCAGCAAGACCGCGACTTTATCACCCTTTTTCACGCCTCTGCTCAGCAGAAGATTGGCAAACCGGTTGGCTTTGATGTCGAAATCGCGCCAGGTCATCTCGCGGCGGTATTTTCCGCCCGGCGCCGATTCGATCAGATTATATTCGCGCCAGGTCACATGCTCGGGGTGCAGGGCGGGGTTGATCTCGACCAGCGCCACCTCGGTCGGGTGCAAACGCGCGTTTCGCTCCAAAAAATCGGTGATAATCATGTCGTTTTACAGTCCTTTCAGAAAATAAATAAAATAAAACGCCCCCGTTACGGGATGCATACTTGTCAGCATGCGCCGTAATAACGGAGGGCGATCAAATTCGCGGTACCACCTCGGTTTGCGTCCGGTTCGCGCCGGACGCCTCTGCGGGTACAAAACGACGATCTGTCATTTTATATCCTGCCGCTGTAACGGGCGGGCCCGTCGCCGCCTACTCGGAAGTCCTTTCGGGGCGCGGCTCTCGGGATGTATTCAAAAGGGCTCTCCCCGCGCCTCTCACCGACCGGCAGCTCTCTTTGGGGCAGCGTACTTTTTACTTCTTCCCGGTCATGGCCGGTGCAAAAATTGTAGCATATTGTAAAACGGATGTCAAATGATTTATAAAAGTACGTTATGACTTTCATTTACTGAAGGCTTCCTGTTTTATATGCGCTTTCTTTTATATACGAGGAAAATACTCGGATTCCGTTAAATATTTATGTAAATCAGGAGAGACGATTGTCAACTGGTTAGACAATTGGCGAACCATTTAATAAAATTACTAAAAAATCCGATCATTAAGAGTTTCGTCTTAATAGGATCGGGTTTTTTAAGGTATTTTCCTGATACCGAAAATAACAGTATGTATTAGTTGTTAAACAAGTTTCTCCGGTCGATCACGCGCTTGGCTTTGCCCTCGCTTCTCGGAATCGATTTCGGGGCGACGAGCCGGACGTCGGCGTTGATGTTGAGAACCGACTGGATCTGGCTCTGCAGTTTGCGCTCAACGGCTTCGACCCGGTCAATCTTATCGGAGAACATCTCGGATGTCATTTCAACCTCGATCGAGAGTTCGTCGAGATTGCCCTTGCGGTCGACGTAGAGCATATAATGCGGCTCAACCTGACCCATCGAGAGTAAAACGCTCTCAACCTGAGACGGGAAGACGTTGACGCCGCGGATGATCAGCATGTCGTCACTTCTGCCGATGACCTTTTTCATCTTGGGAAGCGTTCTGCCGCATTCGCAGGTGCCGAAAGATAACGACGAGAGGTCGCGGGTGCGGTAGCGGATCATCGGAAGCGCTTCTTTGGTGATGCAGGTGAACACGATTTCACCGGTCTGACCTTCGGGCAGCACTTCGCCGGTCTCGGGATTGATGATCTCGGGGTAAAAATGGTCGGCGTTGACGTGCAGGCCTTCGCCGTAGTTGCAGGACATCGCGACGCCCGGTCCGATGACCTCAGAGAGGCCGTAGATGTCGTAGGCCTTGAGTCCGAGCCGCTGCTCGATCTCGTCTTTCATCAGTTCCGACCACGGCTCCGCGCCGAAGACGCCGGCCTTGAGTTTAAGCGACGAAAGCGGGATATTGTTGTCGCGGATGTAGTCGGCCAAGAACAGCGAATAAGACGGCGTGCAGCATAAAATGGTCGAACCCAAATCCTGCATCAGCTGAATCTGACGCGCGGTGTTGCCGCCGGAAGTCGGGATGGTCAGCGCGCCCAGACGCTCGCTCCCGTAATGCAGGCCCAGGCCGCCCGTGAAAAGCCCGTAGCCGTAAGAGACCTGAATGATGTCGTGTTTCGAAGCGCCGGCCATGACCAGACAGCGCGCCACGCAGTCGGCCCACATTTTGACGTCGTTTTTGGTGACGCCGACGATGATGGATTTTCCGGTCGTTCCGGACGAGGCATGGATGCGGACAATTTGATCGTTCGGGACGGCAAAGGTGCCAAAGGGATAATTGTCGCGCAGATCGGCCTTGGTCATGAACGGGAGCTTATGTAAGTCCTGCACCCCTTTGATATCGGAGGGTTTCAGGCCGCATTGATCCATTCTGTCGTGATAAAATCGTACATTATTATAGACCCGGTTCACCGTATTGCAGAGACGCTCATCCTGGAGCTTCTTCATCTCATCTGCGGACATGCATTCGTGTTTCTGGTCAAAATAACGCATTGAAAATACCACCTTTACTAAAGTATGTAAATTAATGCAGGAGAAAACCCAAAAAAGGAATGACGTTTTCCCACATTTTAATGGATTATATCACACTGTCCCGTGCTGCGCAAGCAATTTTACCCAAAATCGACAATTTATTCTGTAATTTTATGCAATTAATACGAATTTTAATTCAAATCAGTCCAAGCAGTGTCTGATCGGTGCGGTTACTCCGTCTTACCCGAATAGGGGGCTCTTCTTCCGGGACAGTTGGGCATCGGACAGAACTTGCAATTTTCGTAGTGCGATTCGAACGCATTCGATGCGCTTGAAAAATAAAAACCCGATACCGTTTTCGAGGGCAGCATCAGAAGCGAATCGGTCAGTACCACGCCGATGTCTTCGATGACGTTTCCGATCAGGTTAAATAACGGAATCTGCCCGGATAACGGCCAGTCCGCAAGCGATCCGGGACTCATATGCGAGAGGTCCTGCGCCGGAAAATAGGCCGATTTGACGGTTTTTTGCAAGTCCGCGTAACATTTGAACAGAACCAGCTTTTTCAGTTCGTCAGCCCAGAACTGTTCAAGCAGATCGGTAAATTGACGCGACCACTCTTCAATTTCGACGCCGCAAGTGGCCACATAAGGGACAATCCGATGTACCTTGTCAAGGTTTCTGCGCACCAGTTTGGAGTCAAACCGCTGTCCTCCGGCCACGACGAAACCGTCGCCCTTTTCTTCGATGGCGCTGATACAGTATATATATTTCGGACGCGCAATTCCGAGAGCCTGCGAGAGCAGTTCCGTCACGCGGATATAATCTTCGCCGCCGGGGTCGCGTTTCATATCGATCGCTTTGAGAAAATCCTCTTCGGTAACGTTGAATTTGATGTCATTGACAATGTGTTTTTCCATAGCTGTACCTCTGAATGATTATTCCAGATCGACAATGCCCGCCCTGCGGTTATAATAGATGTGTTCGAGTTTTGAATCCGAATAGACAAAAATGCCGCCCTTTTGAACGGGGAAGATGCGCCTGCTGTCAAATATCAGCTGTTCTGCCGCTTTGGCGAATTCCTGTTCGGAATAAGCCTGAATCGCATCCAACTGCGCGGTGACCGCCTCGTAAGCGCCGATCTGTGTGCAAAGGTCTTTATAAAACGCGACCGGTGTCGACTGTGTGTATTCGACCGGAATCAGCGCAGCGTCATAATCGCCGTTTTTCATCAGCGACCGGATTTTCGCACGGCTGTAATATTCCCGTGTGACAAATACGCTGATGTTTTTTTGCCATAACTGCACCAGTTCATCCGACAGTGCGCGGGCCTCTTCCTCGTCCGGCACCAAAAGGGTGATCGTGGGCAGAGACGAGAGCTTGTAATTGGCAAGGAGGGTGCTTAAGAGCCCTTTCGCCGCCTCATTATCGGAGGCGCGTGCGGATTGAGGTTTCGAGAGGAAAAAACCGGAATATGCCGCAGGCATAAGATTGGTTATTTGATTCTGCTGCTGCAACTCGCCGAATCCCCCATATGCCAGCGCAAGGCGAAGAAGCTCATCGCGGCCTGCCGTATTTACACCGACGCCGAAACTGATCGCCCAGGTCAGGTCATCGATGCGTTCCGTCTCAATACCGGAGCGGATGTCCAGTTCCCGATCGGAGATTGCCATCACGGTTTTTTTGGAATTGATGCGGGAAGCGAGTTCTTTTTCAGAGATATCGGAGCTTTTATAAAAGGTAACGGAACCGGGCAGCGTCTTTTCGGCATATTCGGCCTTTTTAAGGACGATCAGCGTATCGTTCCTGCTGTATACGGCGTAGGGACCGTTGAAAAGGGTTTTTGCTGCGGTCATGCCGTAAGAGCCGCCCGCGGCGGTAAAAAAAGCTTTGTTGCAGGGTGACAGCCAGGGTTCTGCAAAGGCATATAAAAACATCTCATCGGTATAATCCAGGCTGAAAATCAAAGTGCTTTTGTCGGGGCAGGATATTCCGGCGATCTTCGCCGCGGTCTTATTGTAAAATGCCCCGGCTCCCGTGATCGAAAACAGGACTTTTGCGTAGGAAGAGCCGGTTTCAGGTATGAGGATGCGCTCGATGGCATATTCGAAATCATAGGAGGTGACCTGAGAACCGTCCTGCCAAAACCGATCGGTGCGTAAAATAAAGGTCAGTTTTCTGCCGTCATCAGAGAAATAAAACTGCTCGGCGACGTCGGGACGGAGCATTCCGTCTTTTCCGTATTGAAGAAGACCCGAAAAGAGAAAACCGAATACAGAAGCGCCGGATTGCTGCGCCTCAAGCTGCGGATCGAGCGTATACGGAAACGCGTCCAATCCGATCGATATTTTATTTAAGGTACTTCCGCAGCCGGTCAACGGCAGCATGCAGACGGCTATAATAACCGCCAAAAAGGATATAAGCTTTTTCAATTCAGTTTAAATTTTCATACCGTATTTCAGTCAGACGGAGCCGCTGCAAACAGCCCTCGTCTTTCGCGCCGCCGCAGCAATAAGCCAAAAACATGCGGTCGGTTTCGGGATGGATCGCGCAGTAACAATAGCCCGCTTCGGGATCGTCCTCAATTAAAAACGTCTTTTCGATTTTTGTGATCTCCTGATTCACCAGCGCGCCGACCAGCGGGGTTCGTCCCCAGCCGGCTTTGGATAGGTTTCTGGTATTATAGTTCGGAATGGGATTATAGACCGCGAACAGCCTCCCGTCCGGCAGCCGTTTCATCGAAAGCGGAGAAAGCGGGGCGGTGAATATTGAAGGTTTGGGGATACTCCAGGTTTCTCCCCCGTCAAAGGAGAGCATTTCATATTGCCTTCCCAGATCCGTCCGGATCCAGCAATAAAGCCGCTCGTCCGATAGTTCAATGATACCCGGCTCCTGATAGCCGTTTTGATCGAACCTGCTTTCGGGGACACTCATACCGCCGAGATTGCTCCAGGTTTTGCCGCCGTCGTCGGAGCAGGTGAAGCGAACGGTTCCGCCGGGGTTGAAAACTCCCGCGGCCAAATCATTTTTATGCAGGGAACAGGGAACAATCAAACGTCCGCTTTTGAGCCGCACCACCCGGTCGTTGTTGGTGACGTTGTAGCCGGGTTCGGGGATACAGCACACCGGCTGATCCCATGTCTTTCCCTCATCATGACTGCGAAACAGATGCAGCCGGATATCGGAAAGGCCTTCGCCGTTGTCCCGAACGATAAAGAATAGGCCGATATCGCCGTTGTCAAGGCGAAGAAGAGATACGCTCATCACGTTTTTGGTGCCGAGTGATTTCGCGGAGAACAAAATCTCCGGTTCGCTCCATACGGAACCTTTACACCGGATCGCCGCGATATCGCAGACCGCGAAATCGCCCCAGCTCTCGCCTTTGAAACGGCTGTATGCAAATAACAACTCCCCGTTTTTTAAGCGCAGAAAAGCACCCTCGCTGTTGCGGGGGTTTCCCGCTGCGGGCGCAAGTTCGTGAATGGGAGTTCCGATTCTCTTCATTTAATACCTCTGACGGGATGCGGCGCGGGCGAGAGCCCGCGCCGCAATGATTCTGATCTGAATTATTTGTACATCGGGCCGTAGTACCCGCAGGCGCGGTAATCGGCCGATTCAAGATCGTCGGTTCCGAATGCCGACCAGGCGTGCGGGCGGAAGACCCGCTCGTCCCCGACGTTGTGCAGGGCGACCGGAATGCGCAGCATCGAAGCCAGCGTGATCAGTTCCGCGCCGACATGTCCGTAGACGCTCGCGCCGTGGTTGGCGCCCCAGTTGGCCATGACGCTGTAGACGTCCTTGAACGCGCCTTTGCCGGTCAGTTTCGGCACAAACCAGGTGGTCGGCCAGGTCGGATCGGTGCGCTTGTCGAGTTTTTCGTGGATATCGTCGGGCAGGATGGCCGAATAGCCCTCGGCAATCTGAAGCACCGGGCCGATCCCGTCGATCATGTTTGCGCGGATCATGGTCAGCGGCATCTCGGCCTGAGTGCGGAAGTGCGACGAGAATCCGCCGCCGCGGAAATATTCATAGTTGGCTCTGCACCAGTCGGTTGCTTTCAAACAGGCGTCGATGTCCTTGTCGGTCATATCCCACCACGGCTTCATGCAGCCCTCGCCCTGATCGTTCTTCGCGCAGCCGGTGCCGTCGAGCGCGGTCGCGCCCGAGTTGATCAGATGGATAAAGCCGTCCTTTGCGATGCCTTTGGGCGATTTTCCGGTTACGCGTTTGACCGCTTCCGGGCTCCAGTAGGTGCGCACGTCGGAGAAGAGCGGCGCGGTGTTTGTGACCAAATGTCCGAGCAGCATCGCAATGCCGTTCATGGTATCGTTTTCGGTCGCAAAAGTGACCGGCATGCGCGCGCCGTTCCAGTCAAAGGTGGAGTTCATGATCGCCTCGGTAAAATCGCCGTTCGGCAGCCAGTCGGTCCAGTTTCTTTGGCCCTGGAAGCCGCCCGCGATGGCGTTTTTGCCGAGCGCTTCCTCGTGCCAGCCCATCTTGCCGAGTTCGGGGTTGCCGAGCATCACATCGCGCACGATCAAGCTGAATTTGGTGATAAATTCCCAATCCTTGTCGGGTTCGACGACCTTGGATTTAGTGACGACTTCGGGCAGATTCTTGCCCGCGTTGCAATCAAAGCCCTCCGGGCAGTTCTTTTTAATCCACGCGTAAGCGCGGTCATATTCCTTATGGTCGTAAATTTCGAGTTTCATCCGGCGCAGAACTTCGGTCAGATCACACCACTCCGCGCGGATGCCGAGATATCTCTGGAAAAAATTTGCGTCGCAGTAAGAACCCGCGATGCCCATTGAGACGCCGCCGAAATTGACGTATGATTTATTTTTCATCAAACCGACTGCGATTGCGCAGCGGGCAAATTTCAATATTTTTTCTGCGACGTCGGGCGTGATGCCGGAGTTTCCGGCGTCCTGAACGTCGCGGCCGTAAATCGAAAATGCGGGCAGACCCTTTTGCGCATGCGCCGCCATGACCGCAGCCAAATAGACCGCGCCGGGGCGTTCGGTGCCGTTAAAACCCCAAACCGCTTTCACGGTGGTCGGGTCCATATCCATGGTTTCGCTGCCGTAGCACCAACAGGGGGTCACGGATAAAGTGCCGCAGACGCGTTCGTTATAAAACTTTTCGGCGCATTTGGCGGCTTCTGCGCCGCCGCCGATCGTCGTGTCGGCAATGACGCACTGAACCGAGGTTCCGTCGGGATATCTGAGATTTTCCGAGATGAGTTTGGCCGCAGCCGAAGCCATCCCCATCGTCTGTTTTTCAAGCGATTCGCGCACGCCGCCCCAGCGGCCGTCGATGACGGGACGGATGCCGATTTTGGGATATACCATAAATTATTACCTCCTCATTGGTCTCTTTTGCCTATTTTAGTACAAAGCTATTCGGCTGTCAAGACACAAGGGCGGGACTTGAAACCGTGTTTTGAGCACGCGAACCGTGAACCGGAAGGAGCCAAAACGAGCGAATTTGTGAATTTTGAGTGAAAAATTCATCCAAAAGCGTCGAAACGAGCTTGTGAAACAAGCATAATATACAAATAAATAACGTTGTATTTGTGATATATGCGCATAAACTGTACAATTTATACAAACACGAAATGGCAAGTTTGGCATTTCTCAGAGGGCTCTGACTATTCATTTTTTCGCTTGATTGTGCTAAAATAAGGTTGCATCCAGCGCTACGGCATACGCTTCGGCGCAGCTCGGGCGTATGTTATTATAGGAGGAACTGAAATGGCAACATTGTCACTGAAAAATGTCTGCAAAAAATATCCGAACAACGATAAGCTCGCTGTTACCGATTTTAATCTTGAAATTAGAGACAAAGAGTTCATCATTTTGGTCGGTCCGTCCGGCTGCGGAAAATCCACAACTCTGCGTATGGTGGCCGGTCTGGAGGAGATTTCGAGCGGCGAGTGCTACATCGACGACCGTCTTGTGAACAATGTCGCTCCGAAAGACAGAGACATCGCAATGGTCTTCCAGGATTACGCGCTGTATCCCCATATGAGTGTCTATGAGAACATGGCATTCGGTCTTCGTTTGCACGGTATCCCAAAAAAGGACATCGAGCGCCGCGTCAAAGAGGCCGCTCGTATCCTCGATATCCAAAAATTCCTCGAACGCAAACCCGCGGCTCTGTCCGGCGGTCAGCGGCAGCGTGTCGCGCTCGGCCGCGCCATCGTCCGTGAGCCGAAAGTGTTCCTGCTCGACGAACCGCTGTCCAACCTCGACGCCAAACTCAGAAACCAGATGAGAACCGAGATTTCCAAGCTGCACAACAAACTCGGCACGACCTTTATCTACGTCACCCATGACCAGGTCGAGGCCATGACCATGGCCGACCGTATCGTCGTCATGAAAGACGGCTATATCCAGCAGGTCGCCGATCCCGATACGCTTTATAATCATCCGGGCAATCTTTTCGTCGCCAGCTTCATCGGCACCCCGATGATGAACTTCCTCGAGGGCAGAGTCATCGATCTTGGCAGCTGTGTCGGATTTGAATACGGCGAGCAGAAAAAGTTCCTCTTCAAGCTCCCGCCGGAAAAATACAAAAAAGAGTTCTTCAGAAATTATTTCGGCAACACCATCATCATGGGTGTCCGCTCCGAAGATATGCACGACGAAGCCGATTACCTTGCTGAGCATCCGGATTCGATTTTCGAAGCCTTTGTCGAAGTCACCGAGCCGATGGGCTCCGAGACCTATCTGTATCTGTCCTGCGAAGGCCAGAGCATGACCGCGCGCGTCAAGCCGACCACGACCACCAAAGACGGCTCCACCATCCGCATTGCGATCGACACCAATCGCGTCCACTGCTTCGACCGCGAAGACGAGCAGATCATCATCGACTAGTCGCCATTCAACATATAAAAACAAGAGCCGCGGGCAACCACGGCTCTTGTTTGTCATTCTGAAGAGTGCACTATATGTCGAATCGAAGAATCCCGGCAAAGAAGGCATTTACATATTTGAACAAAAAAGAGATGCGGTATTCTTTGTCCGCAGCTCTGTGTTTTAATCACCTTTTTTCTTTTTTACCAAACACACAATCGAAACAACCAGCGGAATCAATACGGAGGCGGCTGTCAGGAGGATGATGCGCAAAACCATATCGTTGAAAAACTGCTCGGGGAACATATTGATCATGACGCTGGTGTAGGGATCGAGCATCCACAGGTCGTTATGGAAAAACAGCAGGTGAAAATTCACCCAGAGCGAATTGAAGTCGATCAAAGCCCAAATTCCCGCCGCAATCAAAATCACAAAGAAAATCGCCGCGCCCTCGATATAGCGTCTTGCGAAGAAGCGAAGCCGGTTCTCGCGTACGATAAAAACCGCAGCCGCAAAGATCAGCGGACTGGCGACCAGACAGACGGTTTTATAAACGTTCCAGCCGCCGAACAGCGCCGCCACATCAACCATATGCGCCTTTTCGCGGTCGTTAAAGACCTCACGTTGAACGCCGTCGATAGTTGCGTTTACAACCATATCGTCCCGGTTTCCTTTGATATAATCAATCAGGGTAACGGTAGATTTCATCAAATCATCGTGAGACATTCCGAGGTCGGCAGCGGTGTTGAGCTCGGCGTATTCTTTGTTATAAAATCCGGTATTCAATCCGACGCCGCAGACAACCGTGTACATCGCGGCGATAATCAGAAAGAAAAACGCAAGTGTGCAGAGAATCGAAATCGCTTTTTTCATAATCACTGTTTCCCCGTAGAGCCGAAACCGCCTGCGCCGCGTTCGGAATCGTCAAGTTCTTCAGCCTCGATAAAGACGGCGCGGTCGACCGGCATCAGCGCCATCTGGGCAAGACGCTCGCCCGGCATAACCGTGTATGGTGTATCGGAGAGATTGGAAAGTCCCACGCGGATTTCGCCCCGGTAGTCACTGTCAATCACACCGACGCTGTTGCTGAGCGTGACGCCGTGTTTGTTGCCGTGTCCGCTGCGCGCAAACACAAATAATCCGTAACCGCTTTCCGTGATCTGAGCGGAGATTCCGGTCGGGAACAAAAACCGTTTGCCCGGTTCGAGCACATAGGGCTCGGCGATATCGGCAAACAAATCCGCCGCACTCGAGCCGTCGGTGGCGTATACAGGCAGTTTCGCAGTTTGCGTGAGACGTCTTATTTTTACTTTGATTTGCATTTTATTCATTCCCTAAATATATCAATTCCCGCCGCGGCGGCACCGAACCTTTTAACTATTCACGATTACTTATTACTTCATTGCAACAGTCGCTCCTACGATTTGATAAAGATTATGGATTTCCATTTCTCGCTTTTCAGCCAACTCGACGGTGCTTGCGGTTCCCCCGGGCGTGCCGTCGAAGTAAGCGATCAAAAGAGAAGAATTGTCAATCATATAACGGTTGCGGGCATGCATGCATCCTCGCACATAATTCGGTGAAAGACAGGTCACAAGGTCGGCGCGTTCGATGATGTATCGATAAGCGGCTTTGTCGGCTTCGCTCCAACGGTCGGCCTGACCGGCATGGGGCAGGGCGAGCTCTAAAAATACGTTCGGATATTCCCATTTTGCTTTGAGCACAGCCCTTGCGCATATCAGGTCAAAGCCCCGGCTCATACCGCAGATAAAACGTTGATGGCCGCCGCGGATACAGACGGCCAATTCCCGGTTCAGCGCTTCGGCAATCAGAGGGAGTTTTTCCTTTTGAAGTTTGTCCGGGCGGTGGCCGGTGAAACAGGCGGTGACTGCTTTGTAATCGCCGGTCATTTGAGGTATTTTGAACAAAGTTCGAGGTCTTCCTCGGTGTTGATTCCGATGATCTGGACATCATCGCGGATGGTATGCGTTGTGACCGGAAACCCGCGTTTTTGCAAAATCGCCGGAACGTCGGTCAGGTAATATTCTTTTTGGGCGTTGTCGGAACGCAGTTCTCCGAGCGCTGAAAAAAGCTGTTTGGCGTCAAAGACATAAATGCTCGGGTTGAGTTCTTTAATCAATTTTTGTTCCGGTGTGCAATCCTTCTCCTCTGCCACACCCGCAAATTTTCCGTTTTCGTCGCGAACGATGCGCCCGTAAGGGAGCTTTTGTTCGCTAATCGCGGTCAAAATGACGCAGCCGCCGTTTTTCTTTTGCAGTGCGAACATATCAAGCAGGGTCTGCTGTTTGAACATCGGCATATCACCGAGCATAATCAAAACCGGGCCGTCGTAACCTTCAAAAGACTTTTCGCATACCTTAACCGCATGTCCGGTTCCGAGCTGCTCCTCCTGGATGACAAAGTTATAACCGCTGAAGGCCTCAAGAACTTTTTCGCGTTTATAACCGATTACGACGGTGATATTCTTTTTATGGAGAAAGCCGAGAGATTTTAAAACATAACTTAAGATCGGTTTTCCGCATAACGGCTTCATGGCTTTTGGAAAGTCGTCGCCTTCACGCAAAAGTCGGGTGCCCTTTCCGGCGGCGAGCACGATTGCTCTCATGTCTTCGATCTCCTTTTACTTTGTGAATTGCGCATATTTTTCGAACCCGTACAGCGCGGAAACGTCGCTTTGCGGCGCGATCACAGCAATCACGAGTTCTTTATCAACCGGTAAAAGGGCTGCGGCCGCTGCCGCGGTATCGGCGGTCATTGCTGCGGCGGCGTTTTTGCGCGGTGATGCGGGGGCGTTCAACACCGCGACATA
Organism: Oscillospiraceae bacterium; assembly: GCA_035353335.1. Lineage (NCBI taxonomy): Bacteria > Bacillati > Bacillota > Clostridia > Eubacteriales > Oscillospiraceae > Oscillospiraceae bacterium. The sequence continues at coordinate 72,338 of DAOPZJ010000005.1, forward strand.
ACCGGCAAGCCCGTT
>DAOPZJ010000006.1:0-36961 GCA_035353335.1 Oscillospiraceae bacterium
TGTCGCCGTACCCTGTCACAACCCCGACGGCACCGAGATCACTTTCGGCAGCGGGGTATTGTCGCCGCTCGACCGCTCGGCATTGGCCGAAATATGCGGCGGCGATCCCGCGATTTTCAACTGCAACCTCAACGGCGTCGACCTCAATCACAATTTTGACGCGGGCTGGCCGGAGCTTCGGCGGCTTGAAAAAGACTGCGGCATCGACGGGCCGTCTCCGCGTCGATTCGGCGGCCCGTTTCCCGAGAGCGAGCCCGAGACCCGCGCGATTGTCAGCCTCTGTCACGAATTCAATCCCCGCCAAGCCGTTTCACTTCACAGTCAGGGCGAGGAGATCTATTGGCGCTATGGCGATACACTCCCCAAACACGCCGAAGTCATGGCGCATATCCTCGCCATTTCCTGTAATTATACGCTCGCCGAGCCCGAGGGGATCGCTTCTCACGGAGGATTCAAGGACTGGTTCATCCGCGAATTCGACCGCCCCGCGTTCACCTTCGAAATCGGCAAGGGTAAAAACCCGCTTCCGGTCACCGAGACCCCGATCTTGTTAAAACGCCTCTCCGACACCCTCTTAATCGCGGCTTTAATGTAACGGAATCAACACCTCAGGGAGCGGCACGGTTTTGATCGTGCCGTCTTCTTTTTGCAGCAACAGCGGTGACGCTGTGTCTTCGGAATTGATATACAACCAACCGTCTAAATCGTTGATATAATTGCCAATCTGTTTATATTTTTCGCTGACCCGCTTCCCATCCTTATCGACCAGCCAGCAACCCGCTTCCTTACAGCCGATTTCTACTTCCGAATTCGGCCCGAAACTCTGTGCGATTCCGATATATCCGTCCTTCGCCACCAAATAGGTGATCGAGTTATATTGCGTATTGATCATATTTCCGTTGGCATCAGCCAGCGACGCTGACCTCTCTGTACCGCTCTGGTTATTACCGATAAATAGCACCACCCGATCCTCAAACGGCATTTCGATCCGGCAATATTTTTGTTCATAAATCGTTTTGCCGGTTTTGTCAAGGAGTCCGTACCGGACATTACCATCGTACCAGGAAATGTACCATATCGTCAGCTGATACTTGTCATATAACGTCTTAATGACACCGGCTTCTTTTTTCTCGGTGATGTTTCCGCCCTTATCGAGAACATAATAAGAACCGTCCTTCGTGGCTGCCGCCCCGTCTTCAAACAGTTCCATCGAATCATAACTCTCACCGAGCGGTTGAAAAATTTCGTCCAATAACCAATATTTCTCGGCTCCGTCCGCATAATCGTTGTTTGCCTTATATGGTGCAATCGGTTTTCCGCCATAATATGATGCTTCATAATATGCGTCTATACCGTTTTCATTCACCGCTTGACAGCTTATGTAACTGTACCTGCCAACCTCATTCCCATCCGGCCCGATAATGATATAGACATCCCCGTGAAATTGACGAACGTCCGGTTTACACAGAATAAAGTATCTGTTTTCAGTCACGCCGATGCCGCGGTATTCGATATTAAAAATAACTTTACCGTTTTTATCGGCAAGTCCGACGAGCGTGGTATAGTAATCGAAAATCGGTGTGCTGTGAATCAGATGGTATTCATCGGTATATGGCAGTGAAGTCGTATAATAATTCTTCGATGTCTGTTTGCTGTCAGTCACCATACTTCCCACACTGCTTTTCACCGGTTCGGAGACCGTCGATACAATGCTTCCTTTTTCATTTGCTCCGCATCCGAACAGCCCAAATGTCAATAACATCGTTAATACTGCGATTAAAATCCGCTTTGAATGCTTTTTTGCCTGATTTTTGGGCATATCCATATCTCTGCCTCCGTTTGTTCTTTGTTTATCTTATAGTAATTTTTACTGTATGTCAATTTTACCTGAGATACCCATTGTTTTCTATACTCAATTTTTTTTAAAATACGCTCTCGCTCTTTGCAAATCGCAAAATTTGTTGTATAATGTCCGTATCTCGTTTTGGGAGTGACTTTTTTGCAGGAATTAATCAACGGACTTTTCTCATCTTTTTCGCAGGTGTCCGGCGAACAGTGGGCCAAGATGATCGCCATGTGGGTCATCGGCGGCATTTTGATCTATCTGGCCATCAACAAAGACATGGAACCGGCGCTTTTGCTCCCGATGGGTTTCGGCGCAATTTTGGTCAACCTGCCGCTTTCCGGCGTCATCGACCAGCTCGATGCCAACGGAAGCGTTGTCACGGGCGCCATTCAGCGGTTATTTAATATCGGCATCGAAATCGGAGAACTCATGCCGCTGCTTCTGTTCATCGGCATCGGCGCGATGATGGACTTCGGCCCGCTGCTCTCCAACCCCAAACTGTTTTTATTCGGCGGCGCTGCCCAGTTCGGCATCTTCGCCACAATCACGGTCGCCTCGCTCTTCTTCCCGCTCAAAGACGCTGCGGCCATCGGCATCATCGGCGCGGCGGACGGCCCCACTTCCATTTATGTCGCGCAGTATTTTAAATCGCAGTTTACCGGCCCGATTATGGTCGCCGCTTATTCCTATATGGCGCTTGTTCCGATCATACAACCGCCGGTCATCCGCCTCTGCACCACCCGCAAAGAGCGTCTGATCCGGATGCACTATGAAAAGAAGTCGGTCTCCAAGGCCGTCCGCATCATCTTCCCGATCGCAGTCACCATCGTCGCCGGCATCATCGCCCCGACCTCTGTCGCGCTCGTCGGATTTTTGATGTTCGGCAACCTGATCCGCGAATGCGGCGTGCTCGGCTCGCTTTCCGATACGGCGCAGAAGGATTTCGCCAATATCATCACGCTTTTGCTCGGCATCACGGTCGCTTTCAAAATGCAGGCGGAGGCCTTCCTCGCGTGGAAGACGCTGCTCATCATGGGCCTCGGCCTTGTCGCCTTTATCTTCGATTCCGCCGCGGGCGTGTTCTTCGCCAAATTCCTCAACCTGTTCATGAAGAACAAAGTCAACCCGATGATCGGCGCTGCAGGCATTTCGGCCTTCCCGATGTCTTCACGCGTCATCCATAAGATGGGCCTCAAGGAAGACCCGCAGAACTTCCTGCTGATGCACGCCGCCGGCGCAAACGCCTCCGGCCAGATCGCCTCGGTCATCGCCGGCGGACTGGTCATCAAGCTGGTCAGCGCCTTAGTCAAGTGAACGGAAGGAAGGTAAGAAAAGAATATGCATAACTTTTTTATCGCTCAAAGTGTCGCCCAAAGCATCGTTCAAAGCGTTGAGACCGCCGCTCAAACTGCAACGGCTGCCGCTCAGCCCATCGACGCCGCCCAAAACCTCGGCATATCCCTGCGCGTCATGGGGTACGGGATGCTCGGAATCTTCTGCATCATCGGCATCATCATTTTCCTGACCTGGCTGCTGCAGAAACTGTTCCCCGTCAAAAAGGAAGAGGATTGACATGCCGAAAGAGACCGTCGACACCGCCGTCATCGTCCGCCATTACGAAGAGGCAAAGGGCTGCCCGCACTGCAGTTTCGAGCGCGAAGCCGATGCCTATGAGGTGGACCGGCTGCTCGACGGCAACATGATGGTCGAATGCATCCGAATGGAAACCGACGCACGCGGTTTCTGCGCCGACCACTATTCAAAGCTCATCAATGCCCGAAGCCGCTTTTCGGTTGCGGTGATGCTCGAAAGCCACCTGCGTGAAATTCAAAACGTCTATCTCGAAAAAAACAACCCTAAAAAGGGCAAGGGTTCTCTTGCGACTAAAATGACCGAACTCGACGCAGACTGCTTTATCTGCCGCCGCATGTCGGGCCATATGGAAAATTTCGAAGCGGGCGTCGCAGTGCTTTGGAAACGGCGTGAGGATTTCCGGGAGCTGTTTTCGAAAAAGGGCAGCCTCTGCATGCACCATTATGCCCGCCAACTCGCCGCCTGCGAAAAGGAACTCGACAACAACACCTATCGCGACATGAGCGACGCGATGTTTCAAAACGTCCGGAGGACGCTCGATAAACTCGCCGATGAGACCAAGTTCTATGTCAGCCGCTTCGATTACCGGGTGACGGGAGCGGACAAAAACTTCGGCACCTGTGCCGACGTGCTCGAGCGGGTCGGAGAATTTTTACACGGAAAAAGCCCATGCAAAGACAACCTCAAAAAATGACATAACGCGACAGCCGATTTCGACAGCTTTCGATGTATAAATGTTACCGAATTCTGTATATTAAAAACTTTCCACATCCCTATGTGGAAAGTTTTTTTGGCTTTATATCGCGGTTTATCTGCTCCGTTTCCTAAACACCGATATACACCGCCTGTTTCATTTCCGAAACATGACCGCATAACAAAGCCATTTTCCGTGTTTTTTCCGATTTGTATTATACACCGGTTTACATAATTATCGACTTGGTTTACATAATAATTTTACATGCCCGAAAACCCGCATGTCTTCGTCTTTTTTAAATAATTTTCAAAACATTCAAAAAGTTTTCCACATCAATTATGTAAACCTGATAAACAAAAACATACGAACTGTATTATCAGCTTTACACCTTTTTGTAACATATATACGGAATTCACACATTCTTGGAAATCTTCCAAAGCGCCGAAGCCGTTTTGCTGACTTGCTCGCGGTCGTTGAAGACGCCGAAACTGATGCGAACCGCGCCGTCGGGCAGTGTCCCGAGCACTTCATGCGCGCTCGGCGCGCAGTGCAGGCCCGCGCGCACGGCGATGTCCTCTTTTTCGAGTTCTGCCGCCGTCCGCTCACAGCACATGCCTTCGAAATTGAACAGATAGATTCCCGAAGACCTGGTCGGCTCATAAATTTTCAATCCCGAAAGCCCTTCGGTTTTTTCGACGAGTTCTTTGCGCAGTTGACGTTCGTGTTCGCCGATATTTCCCGCGCCGAGTTCGTTGACGAACCGCAGGCCCTCACCGAGCCCGAGGATCGAATTGACGGCCATCGTCCCGCTCTCGAGCGCCTCAGGCAGCTGCATCGGCTGCTTTTTTAACATCGAGTCGGTCCCGGTACCGCCCTCTGTCAGCGTCCGAACCGGCGCCCGGTCCCGGATGAGCAGCACGCCGCACCCCGTAGGCCCGTACAGGCCTTTATGCCCAGGCATGCAAAGCAGATCGATCCCGTCCGCGGCCATATCGATTACCGCGTTTCCTGCGGCCTGTGCGGCATCCACGATGAACAGCATCCCGAATTTCACGGCAAGCCTCCCGATCTCGGCGATCGGCATCACCTGCCCGTCGACGTTTGAGGTGTGAACGCACAGCAGTGCGGCGGTATTCTGAGTGATTTTCCGGGCGAAATACGCGGCTGCGTTCGGCACATCCCGGCCAATGTTGGCGATGCTGTAGGTTATCAGTCCTTCGGCCTGCATCGCCTCCAGAGGGCGCATGACCGCGTTGTGCTCCCGGTCGGAGATCACGATGTGCGCGCCGCGGGGCAAAAAGCACTTCATCGCAAGATTGAGCGCATGCGTGCAGTTCTGGGTGAATACCACCCGTTCGGGCGCTCCGCAGCGAAAGGTCTTCGACAAATTTTCACGGACACGAAAAATTTTTTCCGCGGTGTCCATTGACATCCGGTAGCCGCCCCGGCCGGGATTTGCCCCATATTGTAAAAATGACTCCCGGACCGCGTTGACCACACTGTACGGCTTCGGATAAGTCGTAGCCGCATTGTCAAGATATATCATATGTATGTACTCCCTTATAACGATATTTGGGCAAAGGGGATCACGCAGCGTCGATGCCGCGCCGTCAACGCTGCATCATATGCGGCACAACCCGCGGGACAGGGGTCATTGGCAGGGTTGGATGTATTCCTCCGAGGGCGTATAATTTCCTTTCACCTGAATGCCTTCCGATTCAAGCACCGCTACGGCGGTCTGTTCGTCACAATAAACCCGAAGGCCGTATCCGCAGCCGCAGCCGGTGACGCTCGCGGGCAATTTCTCGCATAGGGCTTTGATGTGATATCGTAAAAGAATCTCTTTTGCCCGGATCGCATAAGTGACCGAGGTCAGGATGATTCCGCTGGTTTGTTTTTTCATCGTTATGGCCATCCTTTTGCTGAAGTTCCGGATTCAAACCGGCTCGGCGATGCCGATTTGCCACAGTATATGAAACGCAGGGCAAAGGAGTACTTGTGCGCAGCGGGCTTTTATGTTACAATAATGCCCGCTGTCAGATTGAAGGCGGACCGCGGCTTTTTTGTCCGTAATCTGAAAATTTTCCGTCTGTCGGCAGTGCAATGATCCTGTTCAATCACACGTCTCGGAGGATTTCGTATTGCGTTATTGGGAAATACTCATTTTGGCCCTCGGCCTTGCGATGGATGCTTTTGCGGTCTCTGTTCTGAACGGTCTGACCGCGAAGCCGTCGGTGAAACAGAATTTTGCAATGGCGGGTTCTTACGGCGTGGCTCAGATGGTCTTTCCTTTGATCGGGCTTCTGCTCGGAACGGCGTTTTATAATCTCATCAGCGGCATCGACCATTGGATCGCATTTGCGCTGCTTTCAGCGCTCGGCGTCAAAATGCTCGTTGACGCAAGGAAAAACCCGGACGCCTGCGAAGTCAGGCTATCGGCTAAAATCATTTTCATTCAGGCGGTTGCGACGGCGATTGATGCGTTGGCTGTAGGTATCGGCCTTGCAGCGATGACAGATAATATCCTATTGACCGTGGCGACCATCGGCGTCGTGACCTTTTTGCTCTCACTCGCGGGCGCGTTCGGCGGCAAGCTGCTCGGAAAACGCATCTGCCGCGGCGCCCGAATCCTCGGCGGCCTGATTTTAGTCGCAATCGGCGCCAAAATCTTCATTGAACACCTGTTTCTTTGATGTTCTCCAACAACGGGCGTAAAGTTTATATTAAAATGCAATGTAAATCCCGCGGTTCAGTTAAACCGATATCGGGAAATAACGAATGAGTGCATGGGTAAAAAAATCCGAAAGAAATTACTCAATTTGCAAAAATACTTGTAATTGTGGGAACACTATGATAAAATACTCTTTAGAAGGAGGGGTTGTTCATGAAAGAAAAAAATCGTTCCGGCCTGGTTTTCGGCCTTGTCGCAGCGCTTTTGGCCGCAATAGGCATCATCGCGCTGATGGCAAAGGTGATCCGGGATTTTTCGGCTAAGCTCAACACCACCGAAGGCGACTCCTATATCCCGGATTGGAGTGACGAGGATTCGTTCGACATCGACCTGAACGAGGATTTGTCCTCTCCCGATTCCGACAGCTGAAAACAAATAAGACAAACGAAACCCTCGGCAGAAGACCTGTCGGGGGATTTTCTTTTCAATTTAAAGAATTGCAGGGCGGGCTGCCCACAACCGCTGGCGTTCTTCTTAGAATAATAATATTTTTATAAAGCGAAGTGACATTTCATTGGCACAAATTCGCCGCTTGAAATGTCACTTTTTATTATTAACTGCTAACTGTTACTAAGTATTCAAAACTTAATCTGCTCGTGAATATATCTCGCTAATTCCGCAATCGGAATTCTCTTCTGCGCCATCGTGTCGCGGTCACGGACGGTCACGCAGCCGTCGGTCTCACTCTCGAAATCATAAGTCACGCAGACCGGAGTGCCGATCTCGTCCTGACGGCGGTAGCGCTTGCCGATGGAGCCGGCGTCGTCGTAATCGCAGTTGAACTCGTCGCGCAGGTCGTCGAAAATCTTTCCTGCGGGCTCTGCCAGTTTCTTTGAAAGCGGCAAGACGGCTGCTTTGAACGGCGCGAGCGCGGGCGCGAGCCGCATGACCACACGGGTCTCGCCCTTCTCGTCGGTCTCCTCGTCATAGGCGTCGCACACCACCGCAAGGAAGGTGCGCTCGACACCGAGCGACGGCTCGATGACATAAGGCACGACTTTTTCGTTGGTCTCGGGGTCGAAGTATTCGAGCGTCTTTCCGCTGTGTTCGGAATGGCGTGATAAATCATAATCGGTGCGGTCGGCGATACCCCAGAGTTCGCCCCAGCCGAACGGATATAAAAACTCGATATCGGTGGTCGCCTTGGAATAGAAGCAGAGTTCCTTCGGATCGTGGTCGCGCAGACGCAGATTCTCGATTTTCAGACCGATGGCAAGCAGCCAGTCGCGGCAAAATGCCCGCCAGTACGTGAACCAGTCGAGATCGGTGCCCGGTTTGCAGAAAAATTCGAGTTCCATCTGCTCGAATTCACGCACGCGGAAAATGAAGTTGCCCGGCGTGATCTCGTTGCGGAACGATTTTCCGATCTGTCCGACGCCGAACGGCAGCTTTTTGCGGCAGGTTCTGGCGATATTGGCGAAATTGACGAAGATGCCCTGCGCGGTCTCGGGGCGCAAATAAATCTCGCTCTTGCTGTCTTCGGTGACGCCCTGAAAGGTTTTGAACATCAAATTAAACTTGCGGATGTCGGTGAAATCGCATGCGCCGCAGGAAGGGCAGGCGATTTTATGTTCGCGGATGTAGTCCATGATCTGTTTGTCGTCCCAGCCCGCGGGAATGACGCCGGTATCCTCGATCAATTTATCGGCACGGTGGCGGGTCTTGCAGGCCTTGCAGTCGATGAGCGGATCGGAGAAGCCGCCGACATGGCCGGTCGCGACCCACACCTCCGGATTCATCAAAATCGCGCTGTCCAAACCGACGTTATATTCGCTGCGGCTGACAAATTTCTTCCACCAGGCGTTTTTGATGTTGTTTTTCAGCTCGACGCCGAGAGGGCCGTAGTCCCAGGTGTTCGAAAGCCCGCCGTAAATCTCCGAGCCCGCGTAGACAAAACCGCGTCCCTTGCACAGGGCGACGATTTTATCCATGGTCTTTTCCGAGTTGTTCATATTGTTCTTTCCTTTCATCTCTGAGGGATTTATACCGGTCTGAAAAACCTTTCTTTAAAAGGGAAAAATTCGTTATATGACGTAGATATAGTATCTTGTATTGGCGCCGTTTTGCACAAACAGGCAGGTGCTTGTGACGCCGGCGCTTGAAATCAGTGAAGCAAACTCGCTTTTACCGATCGAAAAGTCCACCGCGACCGCATAACCGGAGCCGGCCTGCGCGCCTGAGAGGGTCTGCGTCATCCATCCGGAGAGTTCGTTTTTATCCGAAAATCGGGGTAAAACGTTTTTTGTAACCGCCGAGCTGTCTACGGCGTCCTCCGGATACGACTCTGACTTAAAGACGTGATTGACGCTCATTTCGGCACGGGTCAGGTTAAAATAGAGCATGGTTGCCGCATCGGGTAATGTGGTAAGGGTAACGGGGTTATCGGGATTGATCATCACATTCTTATCTTCGCCGTAATAGCGGCTCTCCGCGTCGTCGACGGTCGGATCGCAGTAATAGACCTTTCCGTCGATTTTTACGCCGTTCCAGGCGTGGGAAGTTCCCTCAAAATACCCGCTCTCGGTCCATGCCTCGATCCCGCCGTAATTACATAAAAGCGCGAACGCCTTTGCATAACCGTCGCAGACCGCCTTGCCGGCGACGAGAGTCCCGTAAGCCGTGTGTGTATTCAGGTCGATATTGAGTAAATCAGCCTGCTTGTAATCATACTTTGCTGCGAATATCGTTTTTTCATAGAAAAACCGTTCTCTCTGCAGAGGATCGGTTATGGAAACGGAATCGGCCAAAATCTTGTTGACCGCATCATAGAACGCCTGCCGCCTCGCAGCAGCTTTGCCCGGGTCGCTTTCGATATAGTTCAGCTGGCACAAAACGCTCCTGACCTTGCCGCTGCTTGTCTGTTCGCGCACAATTTTATAGGTCAGGGACGGTTCGAAGAACTGCGGGTAATCATCGGAGACGGCATCGTAAACAGCCGAGGCTTCATCGTCGGTCAGATCGCCGGGAATCGCAGGCGTCTCGGCCGCTTGATCTTTGATTGCAAGCAGCATGGCTTTATACATCAGCCGCTGATTCTCGCTTTTCAGCACCTTGTATCTTTGCTGCGGGAGCACAGGGCTGAAAGTCGTGACGATGTTCTCGTCGGCAAAGGGCAGGGAAAACGCCTCGATCTCTTTCGGAATCTTCGCTCCGCAGCCGGAAAACACCAGCAGCGCGGCGAAAAAAAGCGCCAAAAGTCCGCTAATCTCCGTTTTGTTCATTCGCCTCACTTCTCTCTTCCTCGCTGACGGTCTTATCCGCCTCTTCGTCTTCGGTCGGTTCATTGGTCTCTTCTTTCGGTGCTGTCGTGATGGTGACGACCTTGCAGCCCTCATCGACCCGCATCACGGTCACACCGCCGCCGTAACGGCTCTGCGTACTGATCTGTTCGGCGGACGTGCGTAAAATCACCCCGCTGTCGGTGATCATGATCACATCGTCGGAGTCGTCCACCATTTTGATGCCGGTGACGAGGCCCCTCGTGTCAATTTGTTTGTAGTTTGTGACGCCCTTTCCGCCGCGGCGGATCAGGCGATATTCATCCGGATCGGTTCTGCGGCCGTAGCCCGATTCGGTCAGGGTCAGCAACGACGCGCCTTCTCGGATCTTTTCGAGTCCGACGATCTCGTCGTCCTGGTCCAGCGTCATCGCTTTGACGCCTCTGGCGTTTCGGCCCATCGCGCGCACATCGGTCTCTTTGAAGCGGATGGCCATGCCCTTGCGGGTCGCAACGATAAATTCGTCGTCGCCGCGGCTCACCGAGGCCCAGGCCAGCGCGTCGCCCTCGTCGATCGAAAGCGCGATGATGCCGCTGCGCCGGACGTTGGCGAATTCGGAGAGCGCCGTGCGCTTGATAATACCTTTCCGCGTGACAAAGACGAAATGCAGCCCCTCTTCTTCCTCGGGCACCATCAGCATCGCGGCGACTTTTTCGTCCGTCTTCAGCTGAAGCAGGTTGATCGCATTCGTCCCTTTTGAATTGCGCGAGGTCTCGGGGATTTCGAAGCATTTCAGCTTAAAGATGCGGCCCCGGTCGGTGACAAACGCCAGCTTGTCATGGCTTGAGGCCACAAACAGTTCGTTGGCATAGTCCTCCTCGCGCCGCGTCATACCGGAAATTCCGCGTCCGCCGCGGTTCTGGCTGCGGTAGGTATCGACCGGAAGCCGCTTGACATACCCGAATAATGTCCGCGTGACGACGCAGTCCTCGACCGGAATCAACGATTCCACATCGACTTCGCCCGAGACATTTTCGATGGCGGTGCGGCGTTCGTCGCCGAATTTGGCCTTGATCGCGCCGAGCTCCTCTTTGATGATGCCCGTTACGCGGTTGTGATTGGCCAGTATGTCCTTATAATCGGCAATCTTAACTTCAAGCTCGCCGGTCTCGTCGAGAATTTTACTGCGTTCAAGGCCTGTCAGCTGTCCGAAGCGCATCGCGACAATCGCGTCCGCCTGGACGTCGTCGAATTCAAACCGCTCCATCAAACGCTGTTTGCCTTCGGGGATATTCCTCGAAGCACGCAAAATGGCGATGACCTCGTCGATAAAATCAAGCGCTTTGAGCAGCCCTTTTAAGATGTGGATGCGCTCTTCGGCCTTGCGCAGGTCATATTGCGTGCGCCGGGTGATGATCTCGATCTGGAAATCGAGATAGTTTTCCAGCATCTGTTTTAACGTCAAAATACGCGGGACGCCGTTTACAAGCGCCAGCATGATCACGCCGACCGTGTCCTGCAATTGGCTGTAGGAATACAGCCGGTTCAGAACGACTTCGGCGGAGGCGTCGCGCTTGACGTCGATGATGATCTTCATGCCCTTTTTATCCGATGCGTCGACAAGGCCCGAAAGCCCCTCGATGCGCTTGGTCTTGTGCAGCTCGGCGATGCTCTCGACCAGGCGGCTCTTGTTGACCATATACGGAATCTCGGTAATGATGATCTGGTTCTTGTTGCCCTTTTCGACGATCTCGGCCTTGCCGCGCAGCGTGATCTTGCCGCGTCCGGTCGCATAGGCCTGACGGATACCGGAACGGCCCATGATGATGCCCCCTGTCGGGAAATCCGGGCCCTTGATGTGTTTCGTCAAATCGTCCATCTCGGCTTCGGGGTGATCGATCAGATAGTCAATCGCGTCGATGACCTCGCCGAGATTATGCGGCGGGATGTTGGTCGCCATGCCGACCGCGATGCCGACCGACCCGTTCACGAGCAAATTCGGGAACCGGGAGGGCAGGCAGGAGGGTTCTTCTTTGGAGCCGTCGAAGTTCGGGACAAAATCCACGGTTTCTTTTTCAATGTTTTCAAGCATTTGATTCGACAGCTTGGCCATTCTGGCTTCGGTATAACGCATCGCCGCGGGCGGGTCGCCGTCCACGGAGCCGAAGTTGCCGTGCCCGTCGATCAGCGGATAGCGCAGCGAAAAATCCTGCGCCATGCGCACCAGTGTGTCATAGACCCCGACGTCGCCGTGCGGATGGTAATATTTCAACACTTCGCCGACCGTCGCGACCGATTTGGAATAGGGGTGGTCGGAGGTCAGATGCGTGTCGTACATTGCATACAAAACGCGCCTGTGCACCGGTTTCAAGCCGTCTCGCACATCGGGGAGCGCACGGGCCACGATGACCGACATCGAATAGTCCAAAAAGGACTGCTTCATCTCGGATTGGAGCTCAACCGGAATGGTTCTCGCCGCATGCATGATCTCACCGTCGGCGGTCACAATCTCATCCTGCTCGGGCAGATCTTTGTTTTCGTTGTTAATATTGTTATTATTCTCGTTATTATTGTTATTTTCCATAACCGTTCTTTACGCTCCTTTCCCTAAATGTCCAGATTCTTGACGTACTTCGCGTTCTTCTCGATAAAATCACGCCTCGGCTCTACGTTTTCGCCCATCAGCATCGAAAACACCTGATCGGCGGAGATTGCGTCCGCAAGTTCAACTTTCAAAATCGTCCGGGTCGCGGGGTCCATGGTCGTCTCCCAGAGTTGGTGCGCGTCCATCTCGCCGAGACCTTTATAGCGCTGGACGTCCGTCTTGCCGGTCTTGACTTCATCGTCCATCTCTTTCATAATCCGGTCGCGTTCCTCGTCGGAGAAGGCATACTTGACCCGCTTGCCCTTTTGCACCCGGAATAACGGAGGCTGCGCGATATAGACATGCCCCGCGTCAATCAACGGCCTCATATATCGGAACAAGAAGGTTAATAACAAGGTTCGGATATGGCTTCCGTCGACATCGGCATCGGCCATCAAAATAACCTTGCCGTAACGGAGTTTCAGCAGATCGAAATCGGAGCCGACGCCGGTTCCGAGCGCCGTGACGATGGGCATCAGCTTCTCGTTTCCGTAGACCCGGTCGATGCGCGCCTTCTCGACGTTCAGCATCTTGCCCCACAGCGGCAGAATCGCCTGCGTGTAGGCGTCGCGCCCCTGCTTGGCCGAGCCTCCTGCCGAATCGCCCTCGACAATGAACACCTCGGTGTTCTCGCTGTCGCGGTTGATGCAGTCTGTCAGCTTGCCGGGCAGCGCAGCGCCGTCAAGCGCAGTCTTGCGCCGTTCGGCCTCGCGCGCCTTACGAGCGGCTTCCCTGGCCCTGGCCGCCATCAGCGACTTTGAAAATACGGCTTTCGCGACCGCCGGGTTTTCCTCAAAGTAGGTCATCAGCTTATTATAAGTCAAATTGCTGACGAGCGCAGTGATCTCGGTGTTGCCGAGTTTTTGCTTGGTCTGGCCCTCGAACTGGGCCTCCTTGACCTTGACGCTGACGACCGCGGTGATGCCCTCGCGCACATCCTCGCCCGACAGGTTTTTATCGGCCTCTTTTAAAAGCCCGTATTTGCGGCCGTAGTCGTTGAACGCGCGGGTCAGGGCCGCTTTGAAACCGTTTTCATGGGTGCCGCCCTCGGGCGTGTGAATGTCGTTCGCAAAGGACAGAATGGTCTCGTTGTAGCTGTCCGTATACTGCATCGCGATCTCGGCCTGGTTGCCGTTCTCCTCACAGCAGAAATAGACCACGTCGGGGTGGGTCAGTTCGGAATTTTTTAAGCTGTTCAAATGCGCGACGAAGCTCTTGATTCCGCCCTCGTAGTGCAGCGTCTCGGTGCGGGTGTTCCCGGGGTCTCGTTCATCGGTAAAGACAACGCGTACGCCCGCATTCAAAAAGGCCTGTTCGCGGAACCGGTTCAGTAAAATTTCATAATCATATTCAAGCGTTTCGAAAACTTGTCCGTCCGCTTTGAAAACCTGCTTGGTTCCGGTGCAGTCGCTGTTCCCGATCTCTTTGAGCGCCTCAACCGGGGTGCCGCGTTCAAACCGCTGAAAATACTTCTTTCCATCGACGCAGACCTCGAGCTCAAACCACTCGGAAAGGGCATTGACGACCGAGGCGCCGACGCCGTGCAGACCGCCGGAGAACCCATACCCGCCGCCGCCGAACTTGCCGCCCGCATGCAGCACCGTAAAGACGACCGTGGCCGCCGAGATGCCGAGCTTCGGCTGAATTCCGACCGGGATTCCGCGCCCGTTGTCGACGACGCTGATGATGTTTCCGGGCAAAATTTTGACGTCGATCTGAGTGCAGTAGCCGCCGAGGACTTCATCAATCGAGTTGTCTACGATCTCATAGACCAAATGGTGCAGGCCGCGCGGGCCCGTCGACCCGATGTACATGCCCGGGCGTTTCCGGACGGCCTCAAGCCCCTCCAGAACCTCAATTTGTTCCGCGCCGTATTTTTCTTCGCGCTTTATATTGTTTCCGTTTTGCAGTTCTTCCATATAATTTATTAACCATCCGTTCGCATATTGGGAGCTGTTTGTTCCAATGACTTTTATTTAAAAACGGTCTCGCCGCGCTTATAGATCGTCGCCGCGGAGATCGGCGAAACAAACAGCTGAACGTCGCTTCCGCTCTCATCATCGGCCAAAATCACCGACCGCGGCAAGTCGGAGCTGACGGACAGCACCCGTCCGCTTTTTTGCATTTTTTCGAGGAAGAGCTTCGTCCCCTTGCCGTAGGAGGCCGTGTCTATGTCGAAGACGCCGATGATCCGGCTGGTTTTAACGTTGACGTCGTTTCCGATGTGCGTGAACATGTCTCTTTTCCTCTTTCCGCTCTTTTGTGAATATTTCCGTTTTTCACCTTGAAAACCGCACCTTTCGGGAGCCGCCTTGCAAGCGAAGCTCCGTCGCATCCGGTGATAAAGAGCTGGTTTTCGCCGAGGTTTGATAAGATATAGTTTTGACGGTTTTTATCAAGTTCCGACATCACGTCGTCGAGCAAAAAAACCGGCTTCTGCCCGATAGCCCGTTCCAAAATCCGCCCCTCGGCCAGCTTCAGGCAAAGCGCCGCACTCTTGCATTGCCCCTGCGAGGCATACTGTCTGGCTCTCTGCCTGTTGATTGCCAGTTCCATGTCCTCCCGGTGCGGGCCTGCGCCGGTAAATCCGTTTTTGATATCCTCGTCGACACTCTTGCAAAGCGCATCATATAACGCGGCTCCGTAGTTTTCGCCGCTCTCGGAAAAGCTCTTATAGGTGATCATCAATTCTTCTCCGCCCGAGATGCTTTGATAAATCGGCGGCGCTTCTTCGGCAAGCCGGGCGGTGTAGCGGCTTCGGGCGGCATAGACCCTTGCGCCGATCTGGGCAAGCCGTTTGGTATAGGCCTCAAGCGTGTCGGCAAGCTCGGAATTGTATCCGGCCTGTAACCGCTTGAGCAGGTAATTTCGCTGATAAAGCACTCCGTCATATTCTCTCAAAACAGCAGCAAACGCCGGTTTGGTCGAGATGACGGCACTGTCTAAGAACGCCCGCCTTGCCTCGGGCGCTTCCCGAATCAGTTCTATATGAACCGGCGAGAAGACCACCGCCGCGAATTTCTCGCCCAAATTCGAAATCTTGTCGGTGTGAATTCCGTTCAGAGCGGCGCTCCGCCTTGTTGTCAGCGTCAGCGTGAACCGGTTGGTTCTCTCCCCGGAATAAATATCGGCTTCGAGGACCGCTCGCTTTTTCCCGAACGCGACCGTCTCAACCTCTTTTGCCTGCCTGAAACTGCGCTGGCCGCAGAGCAGCCAGACAGCTTCAAGAAAATTGGTCTTGCCCTGTCCGTTTGCTCCGACAATCAAATTGGTCCCCGGATGGGGGAATACCGCGGTATTTTCAAGGTTTCGAAAATCCGTGAATGCGATCTTTTCAACCCGCACCGCCGGCCACCTCGATTGTCCGACCGCCGTACACAACGGTGTCTCCCGGGTGAATCTTCTTTCCTTTGATGAGACAGATCTCGCCGTTTACCGAGACCTTTCCGCTCTCAATCGCGTTTTTGGCCTCGCCGCCGGTCGGGCTTGCACCGGAGAATTTCAGCAGGTCGCACAGTCGGATGAACTCGCCTCGGATTTGAATCTGTTCAGTCCTCATTTTTGGTTCTCACAGGCATCACAAGGAAAGAAAAGCTGTCGCCTTCGGGCGGGACGATTTTAATCGCGGCAAATGTCGTGGTAAGGCGAAGCACAATCTCGTCGCATTCGGCGGCCCGCAGCGCGTCGAGGATATAACTGTTATTGATGCCGACCTCTATATCGTTTCCGGTGATCTCGCAGGAGATC
The DNA here is from genome assembly GCA_035353335.1 of Oscillospiraceae bacterium. NCBI lineage: Bacteria > Bacillati > Bacillota > Clostridia > Eubacteriales > Oscillospiraceae > Oscillospiraceae bacterium. The sequence continues at coordinate 16,474 of DAOPZJ010000006.1, forward strand.
CGGTCCTGCGCTTTTCCGGCCATCGTCACGCATCCGAGCGCGGTCACATTATCGGCAAACCGAACCACAATGGAGTTTTTGGCCCTCTTCGTCGCCTGGGTCTCCACGAGCAGCGAAACCTTTTCGACGCTGTCGATCAGAGCCCTCGTATTGATCTTGACCGCGGTGTTGTAAGTCGTCGGTATAATCGATTTATAATTGATGAATTCACCCTGTGTGATCAGGCGGGTATAGATTTTGCAGCCGTTGATGAGAAAAGAGGCATGGGTCTTTCCGACAGAGAGCGAGACGACGTCGCTGTCTCCGAGAAGCCGTAAAATTTCATTGAGCGTCTTTCCCGGAATGATGAATTTTCCGTTCTTGTGATACCCGATATTCTCCTTACTGATCGCCATTCGAAATCCGTCAAGCGCCGCAAGGGTCAATATCCCGTTTTCAAGTTCGAACATCACGCCCTGCATCACCGGTCTCGCTTCGGTCAGAGAGACCGCAAAAACGGTCTGCCGGATCAAACGGCGTAAAATCGACTGGGGAAGCTCGAAGTTGAATTCATCCGAGAAAATCGGAAGCTCCGGATATCCGTCTGAGGGGAGCCCGAAAAGATCGAATTTCGTGAATCCGCTCTCGATCAGAATCATATTGTCCTCTCCGACCGAAATCGTGATTTCCTCTCCGTTCAGGCGCCGTACAATCTCCAAAAACGGCGGCGGAATGATCACGCTGCCCTCTTCGGCGACATTGCCTTCGATGTCGCAGACAATCCCGAACGAAAGGTCGTACCCGGTCAGGGTGACGGTGTCTTTTTTCCCCGAAACCAGCACGCCGGTCGTCTCTTTGATCGCGGACTGCGCGGGAACCGCCCGCGAGACCTTAGAGAGGGCCTCCAGCAGAACATCCTTGTTGCAGATAATTTTCACCTTATTTGACCATCCTTTCACAATCGGGTATTAAAATATTATTTCAAGAATTCATTCAATATTTCGGGCTGCCTCTCTTTAAAACAATTTTACTCAAAACGAGTAATTTCGGCGATATGTTTGTTTATCTTTTTAGTAGTAGAAGTAGGGATTTTAATCCTTATGAAACTTCCTTTTTTCGGCGGCGGGATGCCGTTTTTCCGTCCAAAACCTTTTTAGGAAATATTTTCGAAATTTTTAATCCGGAAAATAACATTCCAAACTCTTTTGATCTTTAGGAAAACAAGCTTTTGAAACTTTGATTTTCCTCACTGTTTGCTTTTGATATTTTTAATAATATCTTCGATGGTCTCCGAGAGTTTCTGATTCTTCCGGATCTCCTTTGCGGTGCGGGCGATGGCATAATTGACCGTGGAATAATGACGGTCGCCGAATTCTGCGCCGATCTCTTTCAGCGAAAGCCCGGTCAGTTCCCGGGTGACATACATCGCAATCTGACGAACAAGAGAGATTTGAGCGCTCTGTTTTTCGGAGGAGATATCCTCAGGCGGAATCTGGTAGACCCTACTGACCTCCTCTTTGATGATATCGACCGTGATGGCCGGGCGGCTGATGTCGCTGATGATGTCATGACAGGTTTCGATGGTCAACAAGAGGGTGGGAATCTGTCCGTTCATTATGTATTTCGCCGAGAGTTTGGTGATCACAGCCTGAATCTGGCGAATGTTGACTTTTATCTTATCGGCGATGTAATCGACCACGTCATCCGAAAGTTCGAGAGAAGCAAGTTCGGCCTTTTTGCGGATGATCGCCACCCGGGTCTCATAGTCGGGAGCGCCGATATCGGCAAGGCCGAGTTCGAGCCGGGAACGAAGCCGCGAATCGAGTGACAAAATATCTTTCGGCGGCCGGTCCGAAGACAGCACAATCTGTTTTCCGGCGCGGTGCAAATTGTCGAAGGTGCTGTAAAACTCGTCCTGTACGGCGGTTTTATTGGCGATGAACTGAATGTCGTCGACGAGCAATACGTCGCAGGAACGGTATTTCTTGCGAAAATCCGGCTGGGAGTTATGGGTGATGGATTCGATGAAGTCGTTGATAAAATCCTCGCCCTGAACGGCTACGATATTATAAGACGGGTAATTTTCGGAGACGGTGTTTTTTATCGCGGTCAGAAGGTGGGTTTTTCCGAGCCCCGACTCGCCGTAGATGAGCAGCGGGTTATAGGTTCTGCCCGGCGCCTTTGCGACGGCCTGCGCGGCGGCAAAGGCGAATTTGTTCGAGGCCGCGACCACGAAATTTTCAAATGTGTATTGGCTGTCCAAGGCGCTCTTGACGCTCCCGCCCTCCGGCTCTCCCTGTTCGGAACGAAGGACGGCCCGGAGCTTGAAGCCCATGACCTCTTCGCAGGTGGACTCGATGAGTTTTAAGTAGTTGGTCTCGATGATGTTTTTTTGAAAAGTGGAGGGTACCGACAGATAAAGGCGGTCTTCCTCGAGAAAGATCGGCTTGATGATTCCGATCCACGAGTTGAAGGCGACAGTGGAAATTTTTTGTTTGACGATGCTGCAGACGGTATCCCAAACCTGTTGCAAACTCTCCACAAAATCACAACCTTTCCTAAATAAATGATAACATAAAACCCCGAAAAAATCAAGTTTTTACGGGGTTTTTTCCTGTATGTTCATGCGCTTTCCGAAACCGGATTCAAAAAAACAACATCGTGAATTCCTCGGGTTTGATTCCTTCAATATAGTCGTTCAGACGAAGCTTTGTCACGCGCTCCAGCAATGCCGCTTTTTCATGAAGCGTGCCGTTGACTGCGGCGCAAAGTTCGCTGGTCGGGCGCTTGAGAAGGAAATCCCCGCCGATTTTCAAGCCGGAAATCCTGCCGTCGAAGCAGTCAAATCCGACGGAAACCTCCCCGAAATCAAAACGGTTTTCGTTGGAAAATTTATAGGTCGGATTTTCGCCGTAGGTCCAAAGGCGGCTGCTGTATTTTTCGCGGCATATCGCCGAAATAATTCCGGGAGCCGCTTTTTCGAGCGCGGCTGTCTGGCAGCTCTTCGAAAGGAAAAAGTCCGTGAGGCCCTGAAAAAATTCCTCTGTGGTCATGTCATTTTTTAAAAGGGGACGCAGATTGGTGACACGGCTTCGTATCGAATCGATGCCTTTTCCCGCGTATTTTTTAGCGCTGGGAGAAAGAACGGCAGAGAGTACCGAGAGATCGGTATCAAACAACAGCGTACCGTGATGCAAAAGGCGGTTTTTGCGCACGGCCTGCGCATTTCCCGAGAATTTCATGCCGTCGGCAAGAAGGTCGTTTCTCCCGCTGAATTCGGCGTGAACGCCGAGCGTCCCGAGATATCCGATAATAGGCTCGCAGAACTTTCTGATTGTGGAAAGATCCCCTTGTTCATAAGGCGTTATAAATGAATAGTTGATGTTTCCGAGATCATGATAGACTGCGCCGCCGCCTGTCTGCCGGCGGACGAGAGCGATGTTTTTTTGCTCGAGAGCCGTAAAATTGATTTCCCTGTAGACGTTCTGATTACAGCCGACAACGACCGCAGGGCGATTTTGCCAAAGCAAAATATATTCGCCCTGCGCATAAGTGAGGAAATATTCCTCAAATGCGAGGTTATAAGCAGGTTCGGTATTTCGGTTGATGATCAGTTTCAAGCGGATTCGCCCCTTTCAGATAATGGGATATTCCTTTAGTTTTCAAACATTATATAACATACGCTTTTTCAGCCAAAAGCGCGAATAAAGAATTTTACTCGCGCTTTTCTCTAAATTGACTTTTCTAATTCCGGATTATCCGGCAGGAGCGTTCTCCGGGCGAACGCTACACGCCGAATTTCGCTCTGCGAATCTCCTCACCGGTTGTCAGATTGGTTTTGGGCGTATATCCGGAAATCGGCATGATCTTCTCGTGGATCGCGTCGATGATCCAATCGGCCTGCGGGAAGAAGTCGGAATCGAATTCATACGGCGGGGTGATCCAGTTGCGCGCGCCCACGACGACCGGCGGAGCGTCGAGGTAATCAAACGCCATCTCGGAAATGTTGCGCGCCATATCGTTCAAAATGCTTCCGCGGGCGCAGGCGTCGGAGGAGAGCACGATCTTTCCGGTCTTTTTGACCGATTCGAGCACCGGTTCATAATCAAACGGCACGATGGAACGCGCGTCGATGACTTCGGCCGAGATGCCGTATTTCTCTTCCAAAATCTTTGCGGCTTCCATTGCGCGATAAAGAGTCGCGCCGATGGAAAGTATCGTCACATCGGAACCGGCCTTTTTGATGTCCGGGCTGCCGAGCGCGATCTCATAGCTCTCTTTGGGTACGCCGCCTTTATGAAACTGCTCGGGTACGTCGTAGATGCGCTGGCTCTCGAAAAAGACCACCGGGTCGGTGCCGTTCAGCGCGGCGGCCATCAGGCCTTTTGCGTCATACGGCGTCGCGGGGAAGACGACTTTCAGGCCGGGGATGTGAGCGGCGAGCGCTACCCAGTCCTGGGAGTGCTGCGCGCCGTATTTGCTGCCGATGGAAACGCGCAGCACGACCGGCATCTTCAAAATGCCCGCGCTCATCGCCTGCCATTTGGCCAGTTGGTTGAAGATTTCGTCACCCGCCCGGCCCATAAAGTCGGCATACATCAGTTCGGCGATCACGCGGCCGCCGGACAGCGCATAGCCCACCGCCGAGCCGACAATCGCGGCCTCGGAGATCGGAGAGTTGAACAGACGGTGATAGGGCAGGGCTTCGGTCAGTCCGCGATAGACGGCAAACGCGCCGCCCCAGTCACGGACGTCTTCGCCGTATGAAACCAGTGTCGGGTCCTCGTAATATTTATCCAAAATCGCCTCAAACAAACCGTCGCGCAGCACATACTGCTTGGTCTTTGCGACCGGCTGCCCGTTTGCGTCGAGATAAAAACGTTCTTTGGAAGCAAGCGATTTGACGCGCGGATTTTCCTCTTTCGGAAGCAGCACATCGGGCTTGCGGGCCGTGTCCATCGAAGGGACATGCAGATTCGAAAACATCAGTTTTTCGACCGCGTCGGGCTTATGTGCCATATCGATGTACGGGCTGGCTGCGGGATCGGCGGCGAGTCTGCAGATTTTCATCGTGCGCTCTTTGATGTCGGCCCAGATCTCGTCAAACGCGCTGTCGGGCGCGACGCCGGCTTCGACCAGCTCTTTGCGCCATTTGACGCAGGGGTCTTCGGCGACCCAGGCGTCGAGCTCCTCTTTGGTGCGGTAAGAACCGCTGTCGGACGGCGAGTGGCCGCTTGTGCGGTAGGTGATCACGTCGAGCAAAACGGGACCCTTGCCCTCGTGTAAAATTTTAAGTTTGCGCTTCATCGCGTCGATGACGGCAAGCGGGTTGTAGCCGTCTACGCGCTCGGTGTACATCTGCGACGGGCAGACGCCTGCGCCGACGCGGGCGACGAAGTCATAGGCCATCGTCTCGCCGCGGGTCTGGCCGCCCATGCCGTAGCCGTTGTCGAAGATATTGAAGAGAATCGGCAGGCCGCCTTTTTTCTCCCACAGCTGGGTGAACTGATCCATTGCCGCGAAGTTCAGCGATTCGAGCACCGGGCCGCAGCCGAGCGAACCGTCGCCGATGTTCGCGACGACGACGCCTTTTTTATCGTTGCATTTTTTATAAAGAGCCGAACCCAGCGCGATCGGGCCCGAACCGCCGACGATGGCGTTGTTCGGGTAGATGCCGAACGGCAGAAAGAACGCGTGCATCGAGCCGCCGAGACCGTGGTGGAAACCGGTCTCGCGGGCAAAAATCTCGGCTAACGCCCCGTAGAGCAAAAAGTCGGTCGCAAGCTCTTTCACGGACTTGGTCTTTTGGTGGCCCTGAATCGCTTTCAGCGTCTTGCCGCCCAAAAACTGTTCCATGATCTCCATCAGCTCGCCGTCGGTCAGCTGATGAATCGACGAAAGGCCTTTGGCCAAAATCTCGGAATGGGAGCGGTGGGAGCCGAACGCATAATCGTCCGTGGTCAGCAGATAGGCCTGTCCGACGGCGGCGGCTTCCTGCCCGAGCGAAAGATGCGCAGGGCCGGGGTAAGATTGTTTAAATCCGTTGTATTCGCCCTGTGTTTTGATCTGAAACAGCATGCTCTCGAACTCGCGCAGGGTGCAAATGTCAGTGTAAATCTGTAAAAGCTTTTTGTCCGAAAAATTCTTGCGCTCCTCGGCGACGGTTTTTTGATAGGCATTTACCGGGATATCGGCAAACGAGATCTTCCCGGGTTTGCGGATGAATTTAGGGTCAATGTATTGGCTTTTCGGCATTGCGGGATTTCCTTCTTTCTTTGGGTTAGCAAGTATACCTTGCTATTATATCATTTTCTTTTAAATTCGTCAAAAAACGCCAAATTTCAACATGCTTTCCGGCCTTGTTGAAAAAGGGGCTTGGATTATAACTCAAACAGGGTCTCGCGTACGATCTCACAAACTGTGGGGTGCGGGAAAACCAACGCTTTCAGGTTTTCGATCTTCATGCCCGACTCGATCATCTGCGCCGCGCCGTAAATGATCTCGGAGCAGTAGCTGCCGATCATATGGACACCGAGCAGCTTATTGGTTTTCGCGTCGGCGATGATCTTGCAGATGCCGTCTCCGCCGCCCTCGGCCAGGTATCTGCCGCTGTAACTCATCGGCAGCTTGGCGGTTTTAATCGTATAGCCCTTTTGCTTCGCGCTCTCCTCGGTCTCGCCGACACAGCCGACTTCGGGGTTCGTATAAATCACGGACGCAATCGCGCCGTAGCGCATCGTGTCTTTTTTACCGAGAATGTGATTGACGGCGACTTCGGCCTCGCGATAAGCCGTGTGCGCCAGCATGAGTTTTCCGTTGATATCGCCGACCGCGTACACGTCCGGGACATTGGTCAGCAAATGATCGTCGGTCTTGACCGCGCCGCGCTCGGTGTAAACACCGATGGCTTCCAGCCCGATCCCCGCGCTCGAAGGCCTTCTGCCGATCGACATCAGCGCATAGTCGCAGGCCAGCGTCTGAGCTTTTCCCTCGGGATCGGTGTAGGAGACGGAACCCTTTTCAAAGCCCGTGACCTTGCAGCCCAGTTTAAAGTCAACGCCTTTTTTGGCGTAGTTTTTCTGCAAAATCGCCGAGATCTCGTCGTCCGTCGGGCCCGCGATCTTGTTTAACATCTCAATCACGGCGACCTTGGAGCCGGCCGAGCAGAAATAGCTCGCCATCTCCAACCCGATGACTCCGCCGCCGATGATGGCAAGCGCTTTCGGAATCTCGCGCAGCGCCAAAATCTCGCGGTTGGTCAGCACATACCCCGCGGCAAGCCCCTCTTTCGCGCCCGGAATCGGCGGCACAACGGCCTCCGAACCCGCGGCGATGATCAGCTTTTTCCCGGTATATGCTTTGCCGTCCGCCTCAACTTCAAATCCGTCCGCGGTTTTGCCTTTGATCACGGCGGCCGCATTCACAACGGTGACATGGTTTTTCTTCATTGCCGCACCGACACCCGAGACGAGCGCTTTGACAACGCCGTCTTTGCGGTCGATCACGGCATTCTGATCAATGGCAGCACCTTTCACGTTCACGCCGTAGGCAGACGCGTGATTGGCATAATCAAACACCTTTGCCGAATATAACAGCGCTTTCGACGGGATGCAGCCCTCGTTCAGGCACACGCCGCCCAAGGAGCGTTTTTCAAACAGCGCGACTTTCAGTCCGGCATGTCCGGCCCGTTCGGCAGCCAAGTAGCCGCCCGGCCCTCCGCCGATGACAATCAGATCAAACAATTCCAATGTAGTAACCTTCTTTATTAAAAATCATCTGTAGATTCGTGAATATTTAAAATCCGAATTCTTAATTCTGAATTCTGAATTTTCCTAAATCGCCAACAACGCGTTGAAATTCTCCAAATTCCTGCACAACTCCTGCATAAACCTCGATGCGGGCGCGCCGTCGACCGCGCGGTGATCGTAGGTCAGCGACAATCCCATCGCCTGATAATACACCGGCTGCCCGTCGGCCAGTTTCACCCTGGTCTGCAGGTTGCAAACGCCGATGATGCAGGTCTGCGGCGGGTTGATGATCGGGGTGAACATCTCCACGCCGAGCGAGCCGAGATTCGAGACGGTGAACGTGCCGCCCGAGAGTTTGTCCGGGCTGATGCTGCCTCCCTGCGCCTCTTTGGCGAGCGCTTTGGACTGCTTTGCGATCTCGGAGAGAGACAGGGTGTCGGCATTGAAAATCGTCGGAACCAGCAGACCGCGTTCGGTATCGACCGCCATACCCAGATTGACGTGTTTGAACAGGCGGATGGAATCACCCGTCAGATGCGCGTTGCAGTACGGGTGGTTTTTCAGCGTACGCGAAACCGCGAACAGCACGATGTCGTTCAGGGTGATATTCGGCAGCCCCAATGTTTCGGCGGAGGCCTTGAGCTTTGCGCGCAATGCGATTATTTCGGTCGCGTCGAAGCTGAAATGGTGGGTCAGCTGCGCCATAGAAGAAAGCGAGTTGACCATGGCCTTGGCAATCGAACGGCGCACGCCCGAGAGCTTGATGTCCTCAAACTCCGCAGCGGAAGCCGGCGCAGCCGCCGGAATTGCCGCCGGCGCGGCTGCGGCGGTTTCTTTTCCGAAGGTATTGGCAGAAGCCAAATCGCGCTCGATAATGCGTCCGTCGGGACCTGACGGGGTCACGGCCGCAAGATTGATCCCGAGCCGTTCCGCGGCTGCTTTCGCGCGCGGGGAGACCTTGAGCTCTCCGGCCGGAGTCACAACAGTTTGAACCGGTTCCGGTTCAACGGCAGAGACTTGAAGTGCGGGAGCCGCGGTGGGAGTCGAAGGAGCGACAAAAGTCGCAGGAGCCGCAGCGGCCGCTCCCGCAGGGGTTGTTCCCTCCTTAACGGGTATAAGCGCCGAATAATCCTCGCCGGGCTTTCCGATCGCGCAGACGTTTGTCAAAACGGCGACTTCATCGCCGTCCGCAAAAAACTGCGCCAGCATCGTTCCGGCCTCGGTGGATTCGCACTCGAACGACGCCTTGTCGGTCTCATAAGCAAACAGCACATCGCCGACCTTGATCTCGTCGCCGACTTTCTTTTTCCACGCGGTCAGCACGCACGATTCGACCGTAATGCCCTGCTTGGGCATCAAAATTCCAACTGCCATGTCATAACCTCTTTTCAATATTCACACATTGTAGGGGCGAACTGCGTTCGCCCGAATAAATAAGAACCTTCTGTCATCCCGAACGGGCGGATAATATCCGTCCCTACAAAAAACCGTGTTTCAATTCTCTCTGAATTCTTAATTCTGAATTCCGAATTTAAATCGCCGGAGCTTCCGCCAACAGGACCTTTTCGGCCTCGGCGCACCACAGGCCGTTGTTTTTCGCCACGATATCGGCGAGCTTTTTCGAGAGCTTGTCGGTCTTCCCGAGTTCGGTCAGATCGGCAATCGCGGTCAGCGGATAGTTGATGTGGGTGTAGATCAGCTTTTTGCCGCCCTTGATCTCGGGCAGATGGATCGTGGTCTCGGGAGCCGCGTTCAGACCGCCGAAATGGGTGATCATGACCGACGGATTCAGCAGGCCTTTTTCCATCATCGAAAGCGCCTCGCGCATATCGTCGGTGTTGCCGCCGCTGTTGCCCGCGACATGGGTGTAAAGATAATGGACGTTATAGAAGTTGAACTGCGCGCGGAATTCCGGATTGGTCGGGCCTGCGAAAAAGTTCAGGCAGCCGTCATGGCCGAGGATTTTATCGGCCTGTTCGACGACCGGGGCGACCGGCGCGTAGACATAGACATCGTCAAAACCGGTGCCGCCCGAGAGTTCGCGCATCGCCGCGACCGGGTCTTCGATGGCGCCGGTGTTCAGGTAGACCAGTTTCACGCCGCATTTTGCGGCGTCTTCTTCGCTGTAAAGCGATTTTGCGCGCGCAAGGCGGGCGTCGTCGATGTCGGTGACGACGAGCAGCGACGGTTTGCGGCTGCAGTGCAGGGCATAGTCGATCGCGCCGAGACCCATCGGGCCGACGCCCGCGAGCAGCGCCATCTTGCCGCCCTCGACAATCCCCATCTTATGCTCATAAACCCCGTTTTGGGTGTGGTAATTGACATGAAAACCGCCGACGATGCAGCTGACCGGTTCCGCGAGGGAACCGAAGAAAAACGCGTCCCCGTCATAGGAGAGCAGGCAGTTTTGTTCCATCACGCAGCCCGGAATCACGACATAGGTAGCGTCTCCGCCGATGTATTGAAACGAATATCCCGGGGACATATACGGATTTTCCGGAAGATTCAGGGCCGGCTGCATTACGAACTTCTGACCGGCTTTGAACTTACCGGCCCACTTCTTACCCACCTCGACCAGTTCTCCGCAAAACTCATGTCCGATGATGACAGGATTGCGGTCGATGTCTTTCGGCACACGCTTGTGATCCGCGCCCTGCAGCGCCGCCTTGTGGGACGACATGCACACGCTGTCGGAGATGATTTTCGCCAAAATCTCGTCGTCTTTGAGCGGCGGAAGTTCGAATTCCTCGACCCGAAGGTCGTTTTTGCCGTATAGGCGCATGGCTTTCGTTTTCATCATAATTCTCCTTTTATTCGTTCCGGGATAAGGCGGCATACGCAGCCACCCGCTCGGAGATCTTCGGGTATTTTTCCGCGGTCTGCGGGGAAGTGAACGAATCGGCGGAATTTTGCGCCGCCGCGCGCTCATGTCCGATCAGCGCCCAGGTCGCATCGTAAAGATGCGCATACTCGGGTTTTGAAAGCGCCGGGCAGATAAAGCTCTGGCGCGGGGAGTTGATGTCCTCGCCGCTGATTTGAAAGAAGTTATGCTTATCGCAAAGCGCCATTACGCGGGCAAGCTGTTCAGAGGTATTGCGCGACGGCATATAGGTCACCGCGTCAAACCCCGTATATTTCAGATAGTCAAACAAATCGTCGAGATAGTCATCCTCATATTTGGCGGTCTGCTTGTCGCCCGTGACCGAGCTTCCGACGTCGCCGAGATAGGCGTACGCCGAAATCGCGCCGATCGAGCGGACAAATTCGACGAATTTGCGCGCGTCGGGCAGTTCGGCTTTTGCGGGTACATAAAAGTCCTTGACCATATATGCTTTTAATAAACCCAGGAGGTCATATTCATAAAACGGATTATCCGAATCCGAGAGCTGAGTCTTGATCTTTTCGCTGCATTTGATTCCCAGCTTGTCCGATAAAAACCCGACTACGTCGCCGCGCTTGCCGAACCGCCCGACCAGCGCCAGCGAGACCGCGAACAGCAGATGCCGTTCGGTGACGCTCCCGCCTTCCTTGAATCTCGAAAGCGGAATCACGTCTTTTTCAAAGTCGATGCATATATCGGCGGGGGCGAGCAAACCGTTCAGCCGTCCGAGCATGGCCTGATTACGGATGTTGCGTGCAGTGCGGATCGGACCCAAAAACGCCTCAGCCTGCGCCACGCGGTTTTTCGGAATGCCGTGGCAGGCGACATAGGCGACGCCGTCCTGATCGGGATTATTGACGCGGCGGCCGCCGAACGGGGAAGAAGACAGGTCGACGCGCACTTCAAAGCCGCTGGTGACCGGCATCTTGCATAAGTCCCCGGCGACGTAAAACTCATCGATGCCGCTGACCGAATCGTGATCCATGATCCCTGCGGTCTGAAGTCCCGCGGCGCGGGCGTACCAGATCGCACCGGTCGGATAATAGGGCGAAAAGCTGTACGTTGTGTGGATGTGGTTGTTGACAAAGTGTCCGGTTTCCGGCGCTTTCATCGCGCCGGTCCGTTCCAGTTCGAGAAGTGTGGCTAACGCCGTCAGACGCACGACCCGTTTCTCGTCGGAGAGTTGTTTGAGCTGAAGCATTTTATGACCTTTCTGATTTCATTGAAAAACGAAGGGATCGGAGAAATAAAAGAGCATCAATGAAAATAAAGATAATTTCAGGACCAAAACAATATCAGGACCGCATAAATGCGATCCAAGCGGATCGTACATGTACGATCCACAGAAAGTATACCACGAATGACGGTTTTGAACAAGTATAACCTTTCGATTTTCAGGTAAAATCATTGAAAAAATCGAACTCGGAAAGGAAGAATTTAAATAACAGTGAAGCACTTCATTTTTTCATCGTTTCTTCAATCGGAATGCGGAAAAGATAGGTATCTGAAAACGAATCGGCTTCCGAACAAAACCACAGGTAACCTCCGGTACTTATAATCCTTGTCGGCTCCGCCGTATTATAATTTAAAGAATCAAAACGCCGGGGCGTTGTTTCGAAGGTAAAGTCGCAAAACAAAACACTCATACCGAAGCGGGTTTTAGAAAAAGAGGCGATTTTGTTGTCAAAACACAAAAATTTTGAAGAACCGGGATAAAAAGTTTTATCAAACCAACCGAGATCAACGAGTTGCCCACTTGCAAGGTCATATAAATACGGCCCGTAAGAAGTATAAGAGCTGTCCCAGTATGGGGTGATTACAACGCTCTCGCTTTGAACGGCAATCGGTACAAGGCAATTTGCGTTATTATGTGTGAACAGCGTCGTTTTTCCTGTTTCGATATCATAAATCCCGGTTTCGATCGGAAATTCCCAGCCCATTTTTATATATGTAAAAGTGGTGTCGCTGACACGTTGAAGAAACCGATACCTCGAACAAACATGTGAATTATCGTCATACGGAACGCCTTTCAACAAGGTAACGGTTTTACCGTCTTTTTCAAGCAGCAGATCAACCCCCGTTTGCAAAATTACTGCCGTGTCGGAAAGCCGATAAAGTTTGTCTGCTCTTTCATCTGCGGGCGTATAGTCAATTTCCTTAACACCGTTTTCTGTCGCGAGGTAATAGGGTTGCCCGCCCCCTCTTTCGGGTGTGAAAATCAAACCCTCGTCTTCGACATAACAAGCAAGAGTTGCTACACGCGGGGCAGGGAATGATTTTTCATACAGCAGAGTCAGATTTTCAGCCGAATAAACTTTCATATAAAGCGTTATATTCTTTCCGTCTGCCAGTCGAAAATCGGGATTATACCCCAAAATATAAACTGCATCGCCCACAGGCCAAGCTTCAATGAAAAGCAGTCCTCCGGTGATATCGGTCAGATTGATCGCTTCCAGCGGAGCGACCGGTTCCGGAACGGCAACCTCCAGATTTTCATATTCGGGCAGCACCTTTAAAAATTCGGCCAGATCGAAAGGGCATTTGATATCCCGTGTTTGGTTGGTAACAAACCCGAGCAGAGTCAGGCTGTGATCTGCGTTTTCTTTCATCACAACTTGCAGATTGATTGAAAAAGTACCGTCTTCATTCGGCGTCAAACCGTCCGGCACGCCAGTGGTCTCAAAAGTGACCCGAAAAGTTTGTAAAACAAAAGAGGTTTCGTTTCCGACAAAAATCGAGGGTTTGGGCCTTGAGCCGGAAAGAGAATCGGTATAAATATATTTCGGGGAGAACGATTGATAATTTTGTGTGATAAATAAAGCCGCCCAATTTTTTACCGGGTCGCTTTTTGAATCGACCGAAGAAGTTATCTCGTTTTCCGCAAGATACATTCTCGTATAAACGGTATTAAGGATAATGTCGTCCTCAAACCGATCCAATGGAACATACTCAACCGTAGAATTCGTTTCAACCGACGAAGATGCTTCGCTTATAACCGCCGAAACAGTCGAGCTCTCCGGTATGCTTTGCGGTATCTTCCCGCACCCACCGAGCCCCGCCAAGACCACCATTGCCAAAACCCATGATACGATTCTTTTACATTTAAACACGGTAATTTCTCACCTCTTTTTCGGAATTCTTAACAGATAATCCTGCGGTAATTCATGAGTGGAATTAAACCAAATGTAGTTTTCGGTGGTATATAATCCGCTATAATAGTTGGAATGTTCCCTCATGCTTTCTTTCGCATTCAAAATATTGAATTGCAAAGTGTATAATCTTGAAGAAAGATCATATAAACAAAACGTTGAAAAGTGCTGATCTTCCGTAAAAAGCACGAGGGTGTTTCCGAAAATACGAAGCCGGGGTTCTGCCATTGTCTCGCTGGGTTTGATATTCAGCAAATCCAAATCGATCAATTCCCGGGTTAATTCATCGTATACATATGGCCCGTATGATTCGTATTCCGGCCCGCACCAGGTATCTGCGACTAAAATCGCTTTGCCGTCCGCATATGTCTCGATATTTAGAAGCGGGGCGTTTTTATGGGTTAATACTGTTTTTTCTCCGGTCGCGATGTCATAAATTCCGCATTCAACGAGCCATTCATAGCCCATTAATTCGTAGATAAACCGCGTATCGCTGATTCGGCAGAAAAATCTAAAATCCTCACAATCCGAATCTTCTTCTATGCTGACGCCTTTGAGAAGCAGTTTTCTCTCACCGTTTTGTTCCAAATAGAGGTTTTCATTTTCTTTTACGATATTGGAAGTATCGGATAATCGATATCTCCCAAGCGGATTTGAGATCTCCGAAATCCCGGTTCTTGTAGGAATGAAATATTTACTGTTTTTATCATCCAGCTTTTGAACCAAAGCAAGCGTTTCATATGAAAACGATACATAACCGTCTTCCGAAACAGAAAAGGCCTTTTTATAAAGCAGCCGCAGATCATCAGAATTAAAAACCATCAGCACCTTTTCATTTTGAACTTCGGGATTCACCGCTAAAACCGCCAATAAATCGCCGGGAAAGAACTCAAAATCATCAACCTTTAAACCACCGGTGAGCGAACGCAGATTGACAACCGAAAGCCCGGAAGCGTCATCCACTTTTGTCTCGGTGAAATCATATCCAAGGGAATCCAGTTCTAAAACAATAAACGGCTCCGGAACAATAAACTCGGTATCTTTGTACCGAGGCACGCCTTTGATAAAATCGTATAATTCACGCGGTTCAATAATCTGCCGCTCTTGATTGGTCACAAACCCGATCAGTGTATAAGGTTCTTTATAATAATTTTTACCAGTCTTTATCACCATTTGAAAACGGAGCTGATAGCTGCTTTTTGCAATTTCAAACCCCTCCGGCACAACATCGGATTGGAAGTTTGTCTCACAAAATATCGTTGCAAAATATTCTTTTTCGCCGGACGTTGTTTCCAGCGTATAAAATTTCTCAGAATAAGCGGTGTCATATGCGGAAGAATTATAATTCCCTTTGACATATAATTCAATCCAATCAATAATCGTCGGATGATAAAAATCATTCGAAACCACGGGATATTCCGAAAGAGAAGCCCTCGTATAAGCGACGTTTTTAATCGGACCTTCCCCAAACCAGCCGGTTTCGGGCACAGTCGATTTCGGAGGATAAGTTTTAATCTGCATTTCTTTGTATTCGGGAATAACGCTCAGAAATTCCACTAAATCCTCTGATGAAGTGATTTGATTCGTCTGGCTTGTGACATAGCCCAGTAGTTTTATACCGTCACCGTTTTGCTCCATAACAAGCTGAAGTTCGATATTATAATACCCTTCTTTGTCCATGGACAGGCCTACCGGAGCGCTCAAAGTTTTAAACCGGATTAAATAGATATGCGTGTAAAATTGGTATACGCGTTGATTTTTTAATAGTTCATAATACGATTCAATACGGTCTTTATAATCAATATACTTGATAACGATTGAATGAGGCGATAAAGTTTTATAATTTTGTGTGACAAAATGCATAGCCCAATAAACGGTATCGGATGTTTTTCCGGAGAAAGAAACTTTCGCAAGCTTTTCCCGCGTTAATTCGGTGTTATAGATTATCTCATCTTCAAACCGATCCAATGAGACAGATGCAGCGGAAGAAGTTGGTTCGCTAACATCTATTGAACTTTCCATCCCGCTTTGCGGTGTCTTCCCGCACCCGCTAAGCCCAGCCAAGACCGCCGCTGCCAAAATCACCGAAATCATTCTTTTACACGTCATCTCTTTGTGACCTCCCCGATCGGAATTCGGAATAAAAAACTATTCCAAGACCAAGACAACGAAAAAAAGTATAAGTATTTTCCAGAGATCATAAATTCCATCCGGGATTGAGATAGATTATATTGATTGCTAAAATCAATTTGGCTTTTTTCGGTTTTGGTTTCGAGATCAAAAAGGCGAAGTGCTGGGGTAAAGCTATCATCTATAAATGCCACAAGTGTATTCTCTACCAGAAAAAAGTCAGGTTCAATTTCATCCATGTACGTATAATCGAGCCAATCTAAATCTGTCACTTCTCCGGTGGTATCATCATACAGATAAGGGCCGTATGAAGAAAACCCTGAATCCCTTTCGGGTGTTAAAACAATCCTGCTTCCGTCCGTCGTACACAATCGAAGAGGATTTACGTTTTCATAGACAAAGGAAGTGGATTCGCCGGTTTCTAAATCAAAAATGCCCGTTTCGTCAAGCCATTCCCAACCGTATTTTTCATACACAAAACGATTATTGTCAAGTCGGCAAAAAAAGCTGTAATTCTCCCATGCCAAGGGGTCATCGACGGTGTTTGGATCGATATAATAAAAGCCTGAAAGAAGGGTTTCGGTCTCTCCTTTATGCTTTAAAACAAGGTTGTTTTGGTCTTCTAAAATTGAAACAGAGTCAGATAAACGATGGCTGTATACCTGATCACGGGAGATTTCCGTTACACCGGTTTTTGTAACAGCAAAAAACATCTCGCTTACAGCCCAACCTTCATTGCGGGATAAAACAAGGGCTTGATTTTCACCTGATTTTACAAAATCCATACTATAGGCTATTTGTTTTGAATCGGATTGCGTCATAACCGGCTGCGTTTTGAAAAGAACTTGATACAAGGGGTTCATATTTAAAATTGAAAAAACAATCAATGTGAAGTTTAATTCTGTGCTTTCCTCAGAAATGATTTGATCCATACCATGTAATAGTACCCCAATCAAATCATCCTCAAAAAAACAAATATCGCGAATTTCCAGTGTACCGGAGTACATAGAGAGATTTAAGGCGGTTATATTTTGATCCAAACTTGAAATGGCGGATTCGTTGAGTTCTGAAACAGATTTCATTTGCATGATTTTATAGAAACCGTTTGTTTTAACGGCGTTGTCGCTCACGCACCCACCAAGCCCAACCAACAAGATCGTCGCTGTCAAAAAAACCGAAATAATTCTTTTATACGTCATTTCTTCGTTACCTCTTCAATCGGAATGCGGAAAATATAACCGTTCGGGGTTAAAGAATAAAACCATAAATCGCTTTCTGTTATAAAAAAATCGCTTGGGTAATTTTTCGATATTCGATATGAGGAAGGCAGCTCGATCACAGTTTTCTCTGTTTCGGAAGCGAGATCAAAAAAGCGCAGAGCAGCCGTGCCGTTATTAGCCACGAAGGCTATCAGCGTATTCTTGAAAAGGCAATAATGGGGGAAAACGCCGTTTGCTTGTAGGTCGTTCATCCATTTCAATTGGGCCATTTTACCGGTTATATCATCGTACAAATATGCGGGATGAAGTGACTTATCATATGAAACCAAAACAGCCTTATTATCATATGAAGTATGCAAATTGATAAACTTCGAATTTTCCGGGGTTAGTAATGTAATTTCGCCCGTCTCAATATCATAAACCCCGAATTCGATCAATTGCTCATAAGCGTCGGATTTTATAAAGAGAAAGCGGGTATCGCTGAGACGGCATTCGAAGGTATATTTTTCCCATGTCGGAGCTTCGCCGTCAGGGGTCTTATCTGAAACGCCGGTTAATATTGTTTTAGCAGCACCGTTTTGTTCTAAGACGAGGTCGTTTCCTTTTTCAAGAACAAATGAGGTATCCGAAAGGCGAAATCTGAAAAATTCTTCTTTGGGCAATTGGGTTATCCCGTTTTCCGTTACGGTATAAAAGGTCTCAATATCGGGGGGAGATAATGAATAAAGAGCGACAGGATCCCCCCGGCGATAAAATCCCATGTATCCCCCTTGCGGGAGCGTAAACCGTTTTTCATATAGAAGCTGCAAAGTATCAACGGAAAATACCGCCAAAAGGTAATGGTTGTTTTGGCTTTCACCTTCTAATTTATTCAGGTTGGAATCATATGCGATAATACCGATTAAACGATTATTTAAAAACCGGATATCTTTGACGGAAAGCCCCTGAAAAAATCGTGACAACTCAATAACCTTAAAGCCGGATTCAATGTCTTTTTCAAGTAAATCCTGCACAGCCGGGGTTGATTCGGCAGATAAAAAACGTTCGCTTGAATTCAACGAAACCAATGAACCCATCGATTTTTCAGGGGCGCTTAGTGTTAACTTCACGCACCCGCTGATTACTGCCAAAGCAACGGCTGCCAAAACCCATGAAACGATTCTTTTACACGTAATCATGGTAATTTCTCACCTCTTTTTCGGAATTCGCAGTAAATAATCCGACGGAAATTCGGAGTCTGAATTAAACCAAATGTAGTTCTTTGTGGCATTTAAACCATTTGAATAATGCGAATAATTTTGTGCATAACCCCGGGCATAAAAGAGATTGAGATTCATGATCTCTAATCTTGATGAAACATCATACAAGCTGAACGTTGTAAAGGGATTATCCTCAATAAAAACCGCGAGGGTATTTCCGAAAAGGCAAAAACGCGGACGTATCGCTGACTCGTCGGGTATGATATCCAGCAAATCCAAATCAGTCAATTCGCGTGTTGATTCATTGTACAGATAGGGTCCGTATGAATCGTAGTCGCTCCATTCATCGGCAACTAAAACCGCTTTTCCATCTTTATATGATACGATATTTAACAGCGGGGCATTAACATGTGTAAAAACCGTTTTTTTACCGGTTTCAATGTCATAGATCCCGCACTCGTCGTACCACTCGTAACCGTATTTTTCATAGATGAAACGCGTGTCGCTGATCCTGCAGAAAAAGTTATAATTCTCCCAATCGGTGCTGTCTTCTTCGTAAATGCCTTCGAGAAGCAGTTTCCGAACGCCGTTTTGTTCAAGATAAAGACAATTCTTTTCATCCACAATAGTAGCAGTATCGGATAAGCGGTATCTTGTAAGCGGTTTCGAGATTTCCGAAATACCGCCTTCCGTCAGGATGAAATATTTATAGTTCTCTTCGCCCAGCTTCTGTTCCAAAACGAGCGTTCCGTTGATATAATCAAACTCCACATGACCGCCGACAGGGTATTCTCCGGATGGGTAGGAAAAGGCCTTTCGGTAAAGCAGCCGCAGGTCATCTGCTTTATATACCATCAGCACTTTTTCATTTTGGACTTCGGGATTCACCGCTAAAATCGCTAACAAATCACCGGGGAAGAATGAAAAATCATCGACTTTTAAACCTTCGGTGAGAGCGCGCAGATTTACAACCGAAAGCCCGGAACCATCATCCACTCTTTTCTCCGTAAAATCATAACCCAGGGAAGCCAGTTGGATAAGCTTCATTGGTTCCGGAGCAATGAAATCGGTATCTTGATATCTGGGTACGCCTTTGATAAAATCGTACAATTCACGCGCTTCGACGATCTGACGGTCTTGATTGGTTACGAACCCGATCAACGTAAAAGGCCCTTCATTATAAATTTCACTCGTTTTAACAACCATTTGAAATTTGATTTGATATCTGCCATCATAAAGTTTCAACCCCGCCGGTGCCATATTAGATTTGAAATCGGTTTCGCATATTAGCGTTGAAAAATGCTCTTTTTCACCGGTCATCGTTTCCAGGGTGTAACATATTTCCGAATAAGAGGGATTAAAGAGGGAAGAAAAAGCATTGTAATTCCCAATGATATAAAGATTAATCCAATCTTTAATCGTTGAATAATAATCATCATACGAAGTCACGGGATTTTCCGACAGAGACGCTCTTGTGTAAGCGACATTGATAAGCGGGCCCTCTCCAAACCAGCCGGTTTCTTGCTCGGACGGTCTCGAAGCCGCCGAAGCAGCCGAACGATCAGAAGTGCTTAAGCCGGAAACTATTGATTCCGCACTATCGATTTGAGCCGATTTCCCGCACCCGCCAAGCCCCGCCAAAACCGCCACCGCCAAAACCCAAGTAATAACCGTTTTCCCTTTTATCATAGTAATTGTTCCCTCTCAATCACTAATTCCGTTTCCTCTCTGCCTGATATTCCCATCATAACACAAAAGTCCGCACCCGCGCAAGTCCTGCCTGATGTTTCAGGGCAAGAGCTGCGCCGGTGCGGACAACTACTTAGTTATAAGTTGAGGATTACTTTAACATCTCCTGACCGCCGGTGACGGGGACGGCTTGGCCGGTCTCGTATTCCTGCTCCATGATGTAAAGGATGGCGCGCACGACATCTTTGACCAGACACCCGCGTCCGAGCGGCACTTTGGACTCGTAGGACTTCTTCACGTCCTCCACGGTCTTGGCACCGGGCACTTTTCCCGCCGCCAGATACTGCACGAACAGGCCTTTGACCGGGTCGGTCCACAGCGGGCCGTCGAGGAAATTGCCGGGGCAGATGGCGTTGACCTTGATGCGGTCGGGGGCGAGTTCGAGCGCAAAGCTCTGAACGAGCCCGATGCCGCCGAATTTGGAACCCGCGTA
>DAOPZJ010000006.1:37061-63412 GCA_035353335.1 Oscillospiraceae bacterium
AGGGGTTTTCCGCCTCCGAAGTTTTCGGCGAACACCGCGACTTTGATGGCGTCTTTAAACACCGCCGCCGCGATGTCGGCCTCTTTCTTGGACGGGCCTATCGCGTAATATCCCAATCCCTCAACGCCGACGATTTTCGGCAGCCCGTTTTTGCGCTTCTGATAATCGACGATGGCTTTGGAAAGCGTATCGGCATCCGGCGCGCAAAACGCCGCTTCATCTTTGCAGTAGACCATGTGGTCGGGCGAGAAGGTGGTGTGGATTTTCATAAATTCCGCTTTGCTCTGTGCAAACTTCGCGATCTCCGCGTCGGTGCAGAACACCGCGAAGACGTCTCCGCCGCAGATGCCGCGGATCGCCGCGCCGAGCATCGCCGCCGTCTCGAGGTCAAACGAAATCTCGGAAAAGTCCGGCTTTTTGGCAATCACGCTGCGCAGCGCGGAAAGGAATGCGTCAAACTTGACGTCAATTTCTTCCTCGCTCTCGCCGCCGAGGAAAATCCCGTGGTTTTCGAGCAGGATGTAGTCCGGGTTTTTGCCGTGCGATTCGGCAAACGCCTTGATCTCCCCGGCAATCTCGGTCGCGAGCACATAGCCGGGCATGATCGGGCGCACCCAGATGCCCTTGTCGCCGAACAGCTTGTCAAAAGCCGCTTTTCCGTTTTTGCCGCAGGTCATGCCGTTGATTTCGGCGGGATGCAGATGCAGCACGTATTTGGACGGAATCGCGTCGTGCAGCAGCGTCTCGACGGAGGGGCGTTTGGCTTCGCCGGGCACTCGCGCGGCCATCATATCGGCAAGCACCGCGGCTTCCCTCGCGTCGGTGTCGGCGGGATATTTCTTTTCGAAAATCGCCGCCAGCGCTTTGCGTCCGAGCTTGACAAATTCCTCAGGCTTGATGGTGGCAAGTGAGGTGCCGGAGCCTTTGATGTAAAGGAAATCGGCGTCTTTGTACGACGTATTGCCGCCGCCCGCGAGCACATATTCGGGATTCACCCCGTATTTGTTGGATATTTTCGCGATGGTCTCAAGTGACATGGATATTCGACCTTTCTTTTGTATAACGGTTATTTATCTTTTCGCCAGCACATCGGCTTCGTATTTCTTGACTTCGGCAAGCCATGAGCCGCGCACCGGCACATTGCGTGTCAGGCAGTAATAATCCCAAACCGCGCCGAGCGGATAGGACTTATATTCTTCGGTCAGCGCCAGCCGCGAAGTGTTGTCGCCCGCGAGTTCCGCGGACTTCAGATCGGCGACCGGTTCGAGCAGGGCGGAGAGCAGCATCTTCTTGGTGTTGCGCGCGCCGACAATCCAGGCGGCGAGGCGGTTGATGGACGCGTCGAAATAGTCGGTCGCGATATAGGTGCGGGAAAGCGCGTTGCAGCGCACGATCTCGCTCATCAACGCGCGAAGTTCGTCGTCCATGATGACCACGTGGTCGGAGTCCCAGCGGATGGGGCGCGAGACGTGCAGCAGCACTTCGGGCATAAAGCAAAGCAGCGCCGAGAGCTTCTGCGCGATCGATTCGGTCGGATGGAAATGCCCGGTGTCGAGCGTGACCATGGTGTTTTTGCGCGAAAGGGCGTAGCCCATATAGAATTCATGAGAGCCGGGGACATAGGCCTCGCTGCCGATGCCGAAAAGTTTCGATTCGACCGAGTCCTTGGTGTAAGCCGTGTTCAGATGTTCGCGGAAGATGCGGTCAAAAGAGTCGATCAAACGCTCGCGCGGGCCCATTTTGTCGATGGGGTTGTCCTTGCAGCCGTCGGGGATCCAGTGGTTGACGACGCAGAGCTTGCCGGTTCTGCGGCCGAAATATTCGCCCACGCGGCGGCTGCGGATGGCATGCTCGATCCAGAAGCTGCGGATGCCCTCGTCGGCGGAGGCCAGCGTATAGCCGCTGTCGGCTTTCGGGTGAGAGAAGAAAGTCGAGTTAAAATCCAAACCCACCTTGTTGGCGACGGCCCAGTCGGCCCAGCCGGAATAGTTCTCCGGTTCGATCTTGTCGCGGTCGGGTTTTTGTTTGGAGGTGATATAGTTGGCGTGGACGTTGACCTTTTTCGGGCCCGGGATCATCGACATCGTCTTTTCAAGGTCTGTAAAAAGCTGTTCGGAGGTGCGGGCTTTGCCGGGATAATTTCCGGTCGCCATAATGCCGCCGGTCAGCGCGGTGTCCTCATGCTCAAAGCCGGAAACGTCGTCGCCCTGCCAGCAGTGCAGGGAGAGATCGACCGAATCGAGTTTCGCGATCGCAGCGTCGGTGTCGACGCCGATGGCGGAATAGGTATCCTTCGCCAGTTTATACGCGCCGTAGATTTTGGCCTCATAGGTGCCGTCTTTGACGAAAGCGGCGATTTCGTTGGCCGCCTCGCGCAGTTTCTTTTCAAGTTCGTCTGTGTTCATGGTCATTCTCCTTTAATAATTACTGTTTTATGATAAAATCACGCTCATATAACGAGCAGCCCCGGATTTGACCTTTCGGGGCATCGTCCACGAGATAATAGACGATGTAGATTTCGCCGTCATTGAACTGCACCCAGCCCGAATACCCGATGTCGGAAACGGGGCTTCGGTCATAATCGATCGGCATGATGCGGGTCGCGCATTTGCCGCGTTCTTCTGCCAAAACGGAGTCCCTGTCGGTCAGTCCCGCGAAAAAGTTTTGAGTCCAGTGCCCGAGCCAGCCGTTTCCGCCCTGTAAAAACCGGTGCGTGATCAGGATATTTCCGCTCTTTAAGACGCCGGAGACGGGCCGGTGGCAGCCGGGCAGCGGAAAGTCCGTGACCTTGCCCCAGGTCTTGCCGCCGTCGTGTGAGACGGCTTTTTTGCAGTCATACCCGAGGAACGAATTTTCACGCATAAAAGCAATTAAATCATCCCCGAGCGGTAAAATCGAGGCCTCGCAGAGATTCAGCCCGTCTACCGCGGCCAGCGTGATACGGTCGCCCCAGGTCGTGCCGCCGTTTTCGCTGATCCATAAAAATTGCCGCAGCCAGCCGCCTTCTTTCCGGTGCGCGGATAAGAACAGTTTTCCCCGATACTCCAGCAGCTTATCCGGCACGATGCCGCCGCAGCCGGTACCCTTCGGCTCACTCCAGTTTTCCCCGTCCTTTGAAAAAAGAACAAAGTTTTCCGACTTGTCTTCGTTTTCAAGGCCGAAAATCCGGTCGGTGATGACAGCAAGCCCGCCGTTCACAACCGAGATGCGCGCGCAGTTGAAAAACCCGCTTTTGACTTCGTGATCGCTTTCGCCGAGCAGTACCTTCGGTTCACTCCAACTTCGGCCCCGGTCGGCGCTCTTTGTGAGCATTATGCGCGAATCGGTCCGGTCGCCGTGGTGGGTCGTACGGGTAAAGACGCAGTAAAGCGTATCTTTGAACAGCACCGCGTCGGGAAACGCCTGGTAATAGCGATCATCGCGGCTGACGGTAAATTTCTGCATGATGATACCCTCCATGGGAATCGGAATTTGGCGGAAGAGAGGATAGAGCAGAGAACAGAGAGGAAACCGTAGGGGCGAACTTTGTTCGCCCGCCGCCTTCTTGACTGTAGGGGAGGATATCATCCTCCCGTCTACCGTGGAAAAGGAAACGGGAAATATCCTTCGATTTATTCCTTCAATCCGCAGACGCCCAGATAGCGCTGATACGCTTCGTTCCAGACCGCCGTGTCGATGGGCCGGTAGGTGACTACGTCAAACGATTTGGCAATGCAATCGCGCGCCTCATGCACATCTTTGAATTCGCCCTCCGCGATCAGCTGCATGCAGACATTGCCGATTCCCGTGGCCTCAATCGGGCCCGCGACGACCGGCCTGCCGAGCGCGTTCGCGGCGAACTGGCACAGCAGTTTGTCTTTGACGCCGCCGCCGACCAGATGGATGACGTCGAGCGGATAACCGAGCAATTTTTCAAGATTCGCCGTGGCGTAACGGTAAGCCATCGCCAGCGATTCGGTGATGCAGCGGGAATAATCTCCGATGCCCTCGGGCAGCGGTTGGTTTGTGCGCTCGCAATATTGTCTGATCCGCGCGGGCATGTCGCCGGGGGTCTTGAACATCTCGTCGTCGGGGTTGACAAAACGAGAAAGCGGTTTTGACTGCGCCGTATAGTTATCAATATCCTTAAACGAGAGATTGCGGCCCTCACGGTTCCATTGGTTTCGGCATTCCTGCATCAGCCAAAGGCCCATGATATTTTTCAAAAACCGGGCGGTGCGGTTGACGCCGCCCTCGTTGGAATAGTTGAGTTCGTAAGTGGCGTCGGAGATGAGCGGTTTGGGCAGTTCCGCACCGAGCAGGGACCAGGTTCCGCAGGAGATAAAGGCGAATTTCTCATCTTTCGCCGCCGGGACGGCAAGGACGGCCGAACCGGTATCGTGTTCCGCGACGGCGCAGACCTTGACGGGTTTACAGCCGGTCTGCTTGCAGACGTCCCCGTTCAATACGCCTTTCGGAGTGCCCGGTTCGACGAGCGGCGCGAAAATATCCGAAGGGATCCCCAGCTTTTTCAGCAGTTTTTTATCCCAGCCGCCGGTTTCCGAATTCAGCAGCTGAGTGGTGGAGGCCATCGTAAACTCGTTGGTTTTATTGCCTGTTAAGAAATAGCACAGCAGATCGGGAATCAGCAGCAGCGTTTTTGCGTGTTTAAGCAGTTCAGGGCGGTGTTTGGCAAGAGAATAGAGTTGAAAAATCGTGTTGAACCACATAAACTGGATGCCCGTCCGGTAATAAAGCGGCTTTTTGCCGGTGATTTTAAAGACCTCGTCGGGGATGCCGTCGGTACGGGAGTCGCGGTAGTGTATCACGTTTTCAAGCAGTTTGCCGTTTTTGTCGAGCAGTCCGAAATCGACGCCCCAGGTATCGATGCCGACAGAGTCAAACTCGTGTCCCCCGATGACCGCTTTTGAAATGCCCTGCAAAATCTCGTGATAAAGCCGCAGAAAATCCCAATATAACGTACCGTTTACGGTGACGGGATCGTTTGAAAAACGATGGATCTCCTCGAGGGTTATTTTACCGTCGGTCAGAGAGCCGATGACGGCCCGTCCGCTCGACGCGCCGAAATCGAATGCGAGAACCTTTTTGGCCATGACTACCTCCGAAAAACATTTTTAGACGATTCCTATTTTAACACAGCCAAAATCCCAATGCAACCAAAAAACCTGCCGAAATCCGTTAAAACAGGTACAATTTGCATCTTCCCGGGGCAATTCACTAAATCATGGAAAAACGCGCGCTCCGGCGCCGGAAAAATGCGGGGAATTGACAATCGGCGGCATAAAAGCTATAATTTTTGGGCGATTTGGTTGAACGGATCGCAAAAAAACGCAGGGAGGCGAAACGGTGAAAACGGACCACGGCAATACCATCGCTGCAATCTCAACGCCGCTCGCAGCCGGCGGCATCGCCATGATCCGGATCTCCGGTGAAAAAGCGATTGAAATCGCGCAAAAGATATTCATTCCCGCGGGGAAACCTCTGAACGAACTGAACGGATACAGCGCCGCGTACGGGCATTTCACCGATAACGGCGAAACCTTTGACGACGGCGTCGCCGTCATTTATAAAGCGCCTCACAGTTACACCGGAGAAAACGTCTCCGAGCTCTGCTGCCACGGCGGCGTCTTTCTGGCTCAAAAAGTCCTGAAAACCGCAGTTGAAGCCGGCGCTTGCCCCGCGCAGCCCGGCGAATTCACGCGCCGCGCTTTCGAAAACGGCAAGCTCTCGCTGACGCAGGCCGAGAGCGTGGTGAACCTGATCAGCGCGGTCGGCGATTCTGCGCTCAAAGAGGCGAATGCCGCGAAAAGCGGCGCGCTCGCGAAAAAAATCGATTTAGTCAAAACCGACTGCATCAACGCGGCAGCCGACGTCGCCGCCTTTTTGGAGTATCCGGACGAAGACGTTCCGGCGCCCGTCGGCGTGAAAGAAAAACTCGTCTCCGCAATCGGCAGGTGCGAAGAACTCATTCGAAATTTCGACAACGGGCAGGTTTGGCGCGAAGGCCTGAAAACCGTGATCGCCGGAAAGCCCAACGTCGGAAAATCCGCGATCATGAATTTGTTGGCCGGATGCCCGCGCTGCCTCGTGACCGCCGCCGAGGGCACGACCCGCGACGTGGTCACCGAAAGCGTGCGGCTCGGCAGCGTTTTATTGAACCTTGCCGACACCGCAGGAATCCGCCTGAGCGACGATGAGATCGAGCGGCTCGGCATCGAAAAGACCAAAAGCGAGCTGGAAACGGCGCAGCTGGTTTTGGCGGTGTTCGACGGCGCCCAAAAACTCGACGGCCGCGACCGCGAAGTCATCAGACTCTGCAAAGAGCTGAAAACCGTCTGCGTCATCAACAAAAACGATCTGCCCCAGATCATCGAGCAAAACAAGCTTGAAAACGAATTTAAAACGATTGTGAATATCAGCGCGTTCGATGAAAACGCCGTGAAAATACTCGAAGAAGCGATTAAAAGCGAGATCGGCGCGGCACAACCGCAGGAAGGGATTTTTAACGTCCGCCAGCGCGACTGCCTGAAACGAGCCAAAACCGAATTGGAAAAAACCCTGTGTGATCTGACAGCGGGCATCACAGCCGACGCAACCCAGATCGGGATCGAAGCCGCAATCTCGGCGCTGTGCGAACTGACCGGAGAAAATGTTCCGGAGACGCTGATCGACGAGATCTTTTCGCGATTTTGCCTCGGAAAGTGAAACAGGAGAACCTATGATCGAATATCATGCCGGAAAAATTGATGTTGCCGTCGTCGGCGCGGGGCATGCGGGAATCGAAGCGGCGCTCGCGGCGGCCCGGCTTGGCTGCGAGACGGTTTTGTTCACTCTGAATCTCGACGCGGTCGCGAACATGCCCTGCAATCCGTCCATCGGCGGCACGGGCAAGGGACAGCTTGTGCGCGAACTCGACGCGCTGGGCGGGCAGATGGGCAAATCCGCCGACGAGGTCTGTCTGCAGAGCCGCATGCTCAATCTCGGAAAAGGGCCCGCGGTGCGCAGTTTGCGCATGCAAAGCGACCGGCCGCGCTATAAGACGCTGATGAAAAAAATCATCGAGCAGCAGCCCCGTCTTCAGCTCGTGCAGGCAGAGATCACAGCCGTCGAATATACTGAAGACAATCACCTGATCCTTAAGACCGGGCTCGGCGCAATATACCATACTAAATCGGTAGTCATTGCGGCCGGCACCTATTTGAAAGGGAAAATCCACATCGGCGAAGTGAATTACGAAGCCGGGCCGGACAATATGCGCGCCGCGTCCGGACTCTCCGATTCGCTCAAAACCCTCGGCATCCGGATGCTGCGTTTCAAGACCGGAACTCCTGCGAGAGCCGACGGAAAGAGCATCGATTATAACGCCCTGGAGCGGCAGGAGGGCGACAGACCGCCCGAGGCCTTTTCTTATGATACCGATCCGGCTGCGCTGAGAAACGATTTTCCTTGTTATATCGCCTGGACCAACGAAAAGACCCACGAGATCATCCGGAAAAATCTGCACCGTTCTCCTTTATACGGCGGCGTGATTGAAGGCATCGGCCCGCGCTATTGCCCGAGCATTGAGGACAAAGTCGTCCGGTTCGCCGACAAGACGCGCCATCAGATCTTTATCGAACCGACCGCCGCCGAAAGCTGCGAAGTTTATATTCAAGGCATGTCCTCGTCGCTGCCCGAAGAAGTCCAGCTCGAATTTCTGCGCACCATCAAGGGCTTTGAGCATATCAAAATCATGCGCACCGCTTATGCCATCGAATACGACTGCTGCGACCCGATTCAACTGGCCCCGACCCTCGAATTCAAAGATTTCCCCGGCATTTTCGGCGCGGGGCAGTTTAACGGCACCAGCGGATACGAAGAAGCGGCGGTACAGGGTTTTGTCGCGGGCGTAAACGCCGCAAATAAAATTCTGGGTAAACCGGAATTTATATTATCGCGCGAGAACAGCTATATCGGTACATTGATAGACGACATCGTCACAAAAGGCGTCGTCGATCCCTACCGCATGATGACCTCGCGCTGCGAATACCGGCTTGTGGTCCGGCAGGATAACGCCGACCTGAGAATGACGCCGCTCGGGCGCGAACTCGGGTTGATCGATGACGACCGCTGGGCGCGGTTTTTAAAGAAAAAAGAGCAGCTCGAATCAGAGCGCAGGCGCGTCAGAGAGACCACGATCAAACACAGCCCCGAACTGAACGCGTTGCTTGAACAGACCGGCTCGCTGCCGCTTTCGGGCGGAATCCGGCTTTCGGAACTGCTCAAAAGGCCGCAGATTTCCTATGCCGACCTTGCGCCGTTTGACCCATCGCGCCCCTTGCTGCCCGAAGACATCGGAAACGAAATCGATATCGAATATAAATATGAGGGCTACATTCGAATCCAGCAGGAACGCATCGAAGAGCTTCGGCGCATTGCGGTCAAAAAACTGCCGCCCGACGTCGATTATAAAACCGTCGGCGGGCTCCGGCTGGAAGCAAAAGAGAAGCTCAACAAAATCAAGCCCCGCGACCTCGGACAGGCCTCGCGCATCTCCGGCGTGACGCCCGCAGATCTTGCCGTGCTTTCCGTGTGGCTCGTGAAACAAAGCAAAGAGGCAAACAGCTTCCAGAAAGATTTGGCAGTCGAAAGGGCGGACGAAAAATGAAAATCACCGGGCAATACTGCGCGGAAAGCAATATCGAATTCACGCCTCAGATCGCGGATAAACTTCGCCGTTACAGCGAATTTCTGACAGAATACAATCAATCCGTAAATTTGACCGCCATCAAAACGCCCGGGGAGATCGAAGTCAGGCACTTCATCGATTCCGTGACGCTGCTCAAAGCGGCAGAAATCCGAGGCAGCGTTCTGGACATCGGAAGCGGCGCGGGTTTTCCGGGTGTGGTACTCAAATTATTCCGGCCCGAAATCCGATTGACACTGCTCGACAGCAACGGCAAGAAAGCGAAATTTCTTGAACTCCTCTGCCGGGAACTCGGCATAGACGCCGAAGTTTTGCTCGGCCGCGCCGAAGACCTCGGCGGCTCATCGGAAAATCGGGAAGCTTTTGATCTGGTCAGCGCCAGAGCTGTCGCCGAATTGAATGTTTTATGCGAATACTGCATCCCGTTTGTCAAACCGGGCGGCACCTTTGCGGCGATGAAAGGCGCGGCCTGGAAGGAGGAGCTTGACGGCGCGCATAACGCGATTAAGATCCTCGGCGGGAAATATCGGGAGACCAAAGAATTCACTTTGCCGGACGGCAGCCGAAGGGGAATCATTTTGATTGAAAAAATATCGCAGACCCCGACAAATTACCCCCGCATCGGCGCAAAAATCTCAAAAAAGCCGCTGTGAGAAACCGAAAAAGACAATAATCAGGCGAAGGCCGTCGTATAAAATGAATGGACAATCCCTCTTTTCAGGACTTATGCTTGAAAAGGGGGATTCATAATGCAAAAACAGAGATATGCCATGATAGAGACCTATAAAATCACGCCGAATCCGCTGCAGCCGAGGCGCCACTTCGACCCCGACAAGCTCCGCAATCTGGCGGAAAGTATTTCCCGGAACGGACTCATCCAACCGATCTCGGTTCGGAAGACCCAGCAGGGATATGTATTGATTGCGGGAGAGCGCAGGCTGCGCGCTTCCAAGCTCGCCGGAGTCGGAAAAATCCCGTGCGTGCTCGTCGATACCGATGAAGTCGGAAGCGGCGTGATGGCGCTGCTTGAAAACCTGCAGCGGGAAGATCTGAACTTTTTTGAAGAGGCGGACGGGATTCGGGCACTCATCGAACACGGGGGTTTGTCCCAGGCGGAAGCGGGGCGGCTGCTCGGAAAAACCCAGCCGACCGTTGCCAATAAAATTCGGCTGCTGCTTCTGGACGATGCCGTTCGTTCTTCCATTCTTTCTGCAGGACTCACCGAACGGCATGCCCGCGCGCTGCTCTGCGTCGAGCCCGACCTGCGCCCGAAAGTTTTAAGACAGGTCATCGAGCGCGGGCTCAACGTAGCGCAGACCGAGGAATTGATCAGCCGGCTGAACGAGGAGCACCCGAAACGCATGGTACGCGGTGCGCCGAAAGACCTCCGGCTGTTTAACAATTCCATAAAAAACGCGGTAGGTTCACTCAACCGATGCGGAATCGAGTCGAGATTTTCAATGAATGAATTTGAAGACCGCGTCGAGTACGTGATATGGGTGAAAAAGAGCTGAGCGCCCTCCAAGTAATGGTTTGAACGAGATGTTTCCGCTTGAATACCCGGCGGAAATCAATTCTGTTTCGCGCAGACCCGATTGTTTTCCAAAGGACTTCAGCTCTTTTTTATATGAAACGCCCCGGAATTGTTCCACGTGGAACAATTCCGGGGCGAGTTCTGATTTTTGCCTTCCTTGTTAAAAGCGCAGACGCGCAGGGTTTGATATGGACTTTTAAAATGTTCCACGTGGAACATTTTTGCTTTATATCGGCGGATCGGCCGGTTGTTATCTTGAAAAAAGTGCCGAAACATGGTAAAATGTCCCCATACCTACAGAAGGACGGTATCTGCGTGGAAAAGAAGGGAAAAATTATTGCAATCGCGAACCAGAAGGGCGGGGTGGGGAAAACGACCACCGCGGTCAATCTGGCTGCGGCGCTCGGCGCGCACGGATACAGCGTGTTGTTATGCGACATCGATCCGCAGGGCAACGCGACAAGCGGTTTCGGCATTGAGAAGAGAAATTTAAAAGGCAGTTCCTATGATCTGATCATTGGCGAAAGCACGGCTTCCGAAGTTATCCTCAAGACCAAATTCAAAGGGGTCAGCGTGATTCCGGTCGGAATGGAACTCGCGGGCGCCGAAGTGGAACTTGTGGAAGTCGAAAACCGCGAGAGCCGTCTGAAAATGGCCGTCTCCGGCCAGCGCGATAAATTTGACTATATCTTTTTCGACTGCCCCCCTTCTTTGGGATTATTGACGCTGAACGGGCTCTGCGCCGCCGATACCGTTTTGGTGCCGATTCAATGCGAATACTACGCGCTTGAGGGCCTTTCGCAGCTGATGAACACGATCCGGCAGGTCAAGCGCCGTTATAACGAGAACATAGACATCGAAGGCGTTCTGCTGACGATGTTCGACGGGCGATTGAATTTGACTATGCAAGTGGTTGAAGAAATCAAGAAATACTTCCCCCAAAAGGTCTATTCCACCACGATCCCGCGCAACGTCCGCGTATCGGAGGCGCCGAGCTACGGCGAGCCGATCATGTATTATGACCGGTTTTCCCGCGGGGCGGCGGCGTATGAGGAGTTCTGCAAGGAATTCATCAAGAATAACAACATGAAAGGAGACGCGAAATGAACGCAAAAAAACGTTCCCTCGGGAGAGGGCTGGACGCGCTTCTGGATGACAACGCGTCCGAAGAAAGCGGCGTAACCATGCTTCGCGTCTCTCAGATAGAGCCGAACCGCGCGCAGCCGCGCAAAGATTTTGACGAACAGCAATTGCGGGAGCTCGCCGATTCCATCAAGGAGCACGGCG
Source organism: Oscillospiraceae bacterium (assembly GCA_035353335.1). Lineage (NCBI taxonomy): Bacteria > Bacillati > Bacillota > Clostridia > Eubacteriales > Oscillospiraceae > Oscillospiraceae bacterium. The sequence continues at coordinate 48,569 of DAOPZJ010000006.1, forward strand.
TTTTGCAGCCGCTGCTTGTCTGCGAAAAGGACGGCGGATACGTCATCGTCGCGGGCGAGCGCCGCTGGCGGGCCGCGCGGATGGCGGGACTCACCGAAGTGCCTGTTTTGGTGCGCGATTATGACGATCAGATGATCGCCGAGGTCTCGCTGATCGAAAATCTGCAGCGCGCCGACCTGAATCCGATCGAAGAAGCCGCGGGCTACCGAAATCTCATCGACCGGTTCGGGTTCACACAGGAGAGCGCCGCGGAGCGCGTGGGCAAATCGCGATCTACCGTGGCCAACTCGCTGCGGCTGCTTGCGCTGCCCGAATCCGTTCAGGCGCTGCTGCGGGAAGGCCGGCTTTCGGCGGGACACGCGAAAGTGCTCGGCGGAATCTCCGACGAAAAACGCTGCGTTGAGCTCGCGAAATCGAGCGCGGACGGAAAAATGAGCGTCAGGGAACTTGAAAAAGCCGCCGCTGCGGCCGAAAAACCGAAAAAGCAAACGCTTCCGAAAGTACGCGAGAGTTTTTACGACGAATTCGAGATCGCGGTCAAGAGCGAAATGGGCCGAAAGGTTCGGGTCGCGAAAGCTCCGGCGGGGGACAAGCCCGGCTGCGTCGAGATCGAATTTTTCTCCAAAGAGGACTTATCGGACCTCGCGGCGTACCTGACGGGTGATAAAAATAAAAAGAATAAAAAAGGTTAATCATCAATGACCGAAAGGATTAAACGTTATGATCGATATTAAACTGCTCAGAAGCGATCCCGGTCTTGTTCGGGAGAATATGAAAAAGAAGTTCCAGGAGCAAAAACTGCCGCTCGTGGACGAGGTGCTGGAACTGGATAAAAAATTCCGTGAGTCCAAAACGCGCGGCGACTGGCTTCGTTCGCAGCGCAAGAGCATCAGCAAGGAAATCGGGGGCATGATGGCGCGCGGCGAAAAAGAAAAAGCGGAAGAAGCCAAAAAGCAAGTTAACGACATGGCCGAAGAACTGGCCGCGCTTGAGACCGCCGAAACCGAACTCTCCGAGGAAATCCGCAGGCGGATGCTCGTGATCCCGAACATCATCGATCCGTCGGTGCCGATCGGGCATGACGACAGCGAGAACGTCGAGGTCGAGCGGTTCGGGGAGCCGAGGGTGCCGGACTTTGAGGTTCCCTATCACGTCGAGATCATGGAGAAGTTTAACGGAATAGACCTTGACAGCGCCCGCAAGACCAGCGGAAACGGGTTTTATTATCTGTGCGGCGACATCGCCCGTCTCGAGTCGGCGATTTTGTCTTACGCGCGCGACTTTATGATCGATAAGGGCTTCACCTATTACATCCCGCCGTTCATGATCCGCGGCGACGTGGTCAGCGGCGTCATGAGCTTTGCCGAGATGGAAGGCATGATGTATAAAATCGAGGGTGAGGATTTATATCTGATCGGCACGAGCGAACACTCGATGATCGGAAAGTTCATCGATACGACCCTCGACGAGGATTCGCTCCCGCAGACACTGACAAGCTATTCGCCTTGCTTCCGCAAAGAAGTCGGCGCGCACGGAATTGAGGAGCGCGGCGTCTACCGCATCCATCAGTTTGAGAAGCAGGAAATGATCGTGGTTTGCAAACCGGAGCAGAGTCCGGACTGGTTTGTAAAGCTATATAACTTTACAGTTGAGTTCTTCCGCTCGCTGGACATCCCGGTGCGCACATTGGAGTGCTGCTCGGGAGATCTGGCCGATCTGAAAGTCAAGAGCATCGACGTCGAGGCCTGGTCGCCGCGTCAGAAGAAGTATTTTGAAATCGGAAGCTGTTCGAACCTCGGCGACGCGCAGGCCAGACGGCTCGGCATCCGGGTACGCGACAAAGCGAGCGGCAGCAACTATTTCGCGCATACGCTCAACAATACCGTGGTCGCGCCGCCGCGCATGCTGATCGCGTTTTTGGAAAACAATCTTCAAGCCGACGGCAGCGTCGTGATCCCCGAACCGCTGAGACCGTATATGGGTGGGAAAACAAAGCTGGAAATCCGGAAATAAGAACCCGGTTCAATCGTAAAAGCCGTCGTTTTGGGCACTTTAAAAAACGGCGGTTTTTCATTTTCAAATGAAGGGGGCCGTCAGATGAACATCACTTACGCGAATACCGTTTCGGTTGAAGATTATACGCTCCTGCGTGCTTCGGCGGGTTGGAGAGCCATTCATCCGGAGCAGGCGAAGGCGGGAATTGACGGGAGCGCTTTTATCATCGCGGCGGTTGACGGGCAGAAAACCGTCGGTGTTGCGAGATTGGTTTGGGACGGCGGCGGATACGGCGCTCTGATCAAAGATGCGCTGGTGCTGCCGGACTACCGGGGAAAAGGCATCGGCAAAGAGATTATGAAAAAGGCAAGGCGATACTATAAAAATGAGACTTATTAAGAGAGTACAATAAAAGAAAGGTTAACCGGAAGTTGAGTTGTCTTGATGCACTTCATATGGTAAAGGGATTTTTATAACGGCATAATAGAGATACAGAAATAAGAGGGGGTTATGATATGCTTGATTATAAAATTGTGGGTACAAAGATAGCTTCTTTTCGTAAAAAGAACGAACTGTCGCAGGAACGGTTGGCTGAATTATTAAATATATCCCCTCAGGCAATCAGCAAATGGGAAAACGGGCATTCGCTCCCGGATACCGCATTGCTGCCGGTATTGAGTCAAATATTCAGCTGTACCATTGATGAGTTGATTATGCCGGCTTATTTATTGGACTCGAGAATCGAAGAAGAAAAGCAAACATTTTAGAGCAGCAAGCCGAGCATATAGCAAAACGCATTTTGCAACAGATAGAGAAAAGAAAAGCAACGGATCAAACAGCGGGGTTAGAGGATAATACAATCATTCAGGCGATTTCAAAATCAAATCCGAACATCGGAAATTATACAATCAGCAGAAACACACCGGAAAAGAAAACACGTTATACAGATACATATGTAAAAGTTTCTACACCGCAAAAGGAATACAAATTACTGCAACGGATTTACGCCGAAGACGACAGAGAACTATTGGGATATCATTTATTTAAAAATCATACTTCCTCCATCCCTTATATTTATCACATGGATATTCCGGCAAGAACGGTATTGATGGAAGATTTAAACGACGGCTATATACAGGGATTTCAATTTGATGAAAATAACGAAAACGGTATAATCATCAGGGAAAATTATAACCGCTTGATAGAAACAACAGCAGAAATGCATTCTGATTTTTGGGAAGACAGCAATACGTTTGCACAACTCGGGCTTGATTGGCGCCATCAATCGGCGGAAAATCTTTTGACACACATCTCCGGCATGCAAGCGGACTTTATGAAATACCGGGAAAAAGAAGAGAACCACCGGATCCCGAAACAGTGGGAATGTTTTGTAAATGAGTTGGATATTAAAAAGCTGGACTATTTTGAAGATGCCGCCCGATATTTAAAACAAACCTATGAAAAAGTTTTGTCTTCGAGATTTCATACCGGAAATAATATAACGTTTATTCACGGAGATTTACATCCGGGGAATATATTCATTTCTAAATCAACTGACAGGATTGTAAAATTTATTGATTTACAAGCAATCAGAATCGGATTATGTACCGAGGACTTGGCAATGCTGCTGGCTTTACATATTCAACCGGATAAAAAACTTGCGCAGCCGCTGATCGACCGTTATTACGATAAACTGGTGATGACTGTGAAAAACTATCCGTATGAAATGTTTATGAGTGATTTAAAATTGTCGATCGCAGAAAGCATGTTTTTCCCGATACGGCTGATCAACCGGGGAATTTATGATTTTACCATGAGAGATAAAGCCATCAAGGCCTACGAAACGTTTGTTCTTTCGGATATATAAAATATTATAATCAATTGTAATGTAAATAGGAAACTAGGAACCATTTAAAAGAGGGGCAAAAACATGGGAACAATCATCAGGGATTTGGTTATGGAAGATATGGCGCAGCTTGCGGCACTTCATGAGCAGTTCTGGGGCGACAAATCGGATGTCGAAAGGATGAAAAGCGAGTTTCCCGTGATTATGCAAGAAAACCGGCATATCATTCTGGTCGCTGAGCGGGATGGAATCGTGATCGGCTCGGTGATGGGGATTGTCTGCCGGGAACTTTACGGGGACTGCAGGCCGTTCATGGTAGTGGAAGACATGGTCGTCGACCGCCAAAGCAGACGGGGCGGGATCGGGTTTCAACTGCTGACCGAATTGGAAAAGAGAGCGAGAGAGCGAAACTGCGCGCAGATGCTTCTGGTCACGGAAGCCGATCGGATCGCCGCCTGCGGGTTATATGAGAAGTATGGGTTTCAAAAGAACAACAAAGGGTATAAGAAAAAGTTAATTTAACTTAATGTATAGCTTGCTGTTCGCAAGATCATATGATTTTTGATAAACAGCGAGGATGGAATAACAAAGAAAGGGCCGCTTCATAGCGGCTCTTTTTATGAATATTTCTCGCGTTTTTAAAACCGCTAGTTTTTAAAGCGTTACGCACTGGGTTTTTGGAGTAATTCTCACCGAGGATGGAAGCGCGCGCTATGAAGCGAAGGGACAGTAGGTTTTATGACGCGTTTGAAACCGGCATCATGCCGGGCTACATCCATTCGCCGTAACGGCGGACATACAGTTTCTTGATTAGCTGAACGCAGAGGAAGTAGCCGAACAATAGTGCCGCAAGCCAGGGGATGAACAATACCGGAAGCTTCGTCATATCGAGACCGACGGCAAGGGACGTAAAGCCGACGGCGATTGCCGCCGCCGCAATGATAAAGGTAGAGAGGTAAAGCGCAGCAGATGATTTGCTTTGAATAAACGGAATTTTTGAAGTGCGGATGGCGTGGATGACCAACGTCTGAGACACCGTTCCGAACACAAACCAACCGCATTGAAACAGCGGGGATAGCGCAGCGGTGTTTGCTTTGAAAATCCACCACATGATTGCGAAACACAACATATCGAAAACGGAACTGAGCGGGCCCAGAAATGCCATGAAGGATTTGATCGATTTCGTCTCCCATTTACGGGGCTTTGCGATGTATTCTTTATCTACGCTGTCGAACGGCATTCCCATTTGGGAAAAATCGCAGAGCAGATTTTGTGTCAGAATCTGAACCGGAAGCATCGGGATAAAGGGGAGAAAAATGCTTGCTGCAGTGAGCGAGATCATATTGCCCAAATTTCCGCTGGCGGCCATTTTAATGTATTTGATGATGTTGCCGAAAGTACGGCGGCCTTCAATAACTCCATCCTGCAATACAAGAAGATCCTTTTTTAACAAGATAATATCGGCGGTTTCCTTTGCGACGTCCACGGCGGTATCTACCGAAATGCCCACGTCTGCCTGGTGCAGCGGAGGTGCGTCGTTGATGCCGTCGCCCATATATCCGACGGTATGTCCCGCAGTTTGAAACGTTTTAACGACGCGTTCTTTTTGGGAGGGGGAAAGCTTTGCAAACAGATCGCAGACCTTGACTGCTTCCAAAAGCGCGGCGTCGTCCAACTGTTCGACATCTCGTCCGATCAGCAGCTTTGAGGTGTCGACGCCCACTTCTTTGCAAACCATTGCCGCAACGCCCTCGCTGTCGCCGGTGAGGACGACAGTTCGCACACCGTGTTCCCGGAGCGCGGTGATAGCGGCTTTCGCGCTTTCTTTCGGCGGGTCGAGAAAGCCCACAAAGCCGATTAAGATCATATCTTTTTCATCGGCGACACCGAATGCGGCGCTGCCCGGAACTTCGCTTTTCTGTGCTACCGCAAGCATCCGAAGACCGTCGGAATTGTGCTTTTCGTAGACCTGCTGCGCCGAGCGGCGCTTTTCGCCGTCCAACGGCAATATTTCACCATTCATCTCCACAAAGGATGAGATGGCGAGAATCTCTTCAACCGCACCCTTGGTGATCAGTTGACGATTGCCGTCTTTATCGGCCAGAACGACGCTCATTCTGCGGCGCGAAAAGTCAAACGGGATTTCGTCTACACATTTATAATCACTCAATACACTTTCCAGCCCGTTTTGCACGGCCCGGTTGATGATGGCGATATCAATCAGGTTCTTAAGACCGGTCTGAAAGTGGCTGTTGAGATAAGATCTGCGCAAAACGCCTGTGTCGTCCTCGCCCATAAGGTTAATGTATTTTTCCAATACGATTTTATCCTCGGTCAGGGTACCGGTTTTGTCGGTGCAGAGCACGTCCATTTCACCGAAGGTTTGAATCGCGCCGAGCGTTCGGACGATCACCTTGCGTTTAGACATGGAGACAGCGCCTTTTGCAAGGGTCGAAGTCATGATGACGGGAAGCATCTCAGGCGTTAGACCGACCGCGATGCTGATGGCGAAGAGAAGCGCATTCAGCCACTGACCTTTTGAAATTCCGTTGATTAAAAAGACGACGGGGACCATCACAAGCATCATCCGGACCAACAGCTTGCTGACCGAATCGACGCCGCGCTCAAAGCTGGTTTTGATTCTTTCTCCGGACAAGGATTTTGCCATTGAACCGAAATAGGTGCTGTTGCCGGTCACGAGAACCAACGCAGACGCGCTGCCGCTGAGGATATTGGAGCCCATAAAGCCGATATTCTTTAAATCTGTCAACGATTCGTTTGGTTGATTCGGGATATCGCTGAATTTTTCCACGGCATTGGATTCACCGGTCAAAGCTGCCTGCGCGACAAAAGTGTCTTTGGTTGTTAAAAAACGGACGTCGGCCGGAAGCATATCTCCCGCCGATAGTTTGACGACGTCGCCGGGAACAATTTCGTCCATCCGAATTTCTTTGATTTCTCCGTCCCGCCAGACGTCTGCTTTATTGCTGATCATCTTCGACAAACTTACGGCGGCGGCGTTGGAACGCTGGTTCTGAATGAACGCGACCAAACTGGATAGCAAAATCAGAGATAAAATAATGATGACAGTGAGGTAATCCGGCTTTAACGACGCAGCGACGTCCGTAAAATAGGTGACCACTGCGACGAGCAGCAAAATGGCGTTGAACGGATTGACAACCGCCTCTCTGATCCGGCGAATCAAGGTGTTCTTCTTGCCTGCGGTGATGACGTTTTTTCCGAATTGGCCCTGCCTTGCTTCAGCTTCTTCATTTTTCAAGCCCGAAGGTTCGGCGGAAAGCTGTTCCATCAGGTCCGGCAGCGCCATGAAAGCGAAAGAACGAAGCTTATTCTCTGATTCAAGCTTGTTTTTTTGAATTTGCCCGCTGAGTTTTTTACCGTTATGAAAGAGCACAAGTTTCATTCCTTTCCGGTCAAAACATTTATTTTTGAATATAATATGTGCTGTTTTCGAAATGTGCAGGTGTCTTTTATAAATAAATCCGTTCTTACTCGGATTTTCAATTCTTTCGAAAGATAACGGACCATAAAATCTATTTTAAATTATATCCGAAGATTTCCGGCAAATCAATAAGAAGTCATGTGCAATTTGATAAAAACAAAGAAGGTTCCGGACGGAACCTTCTTTGTTTTTATTGAACCGGTTACTTATTTCTTGGGTTTTGCCTTGCCGGTTTTTGCCGGGTCCGTCTTTTTGGCGCTTTTCTTCGCCGGTGTTTTCACGCCGCTTTTCGCGGTTTTGGCAGCGGGTTTTCCTGAGGTCGCTTTGGCATGTTTTTTGGCGGGCTTTTTCTCGTGCGCCTTTTTGACGGCGGCTTCATCTTCGGCTTCCTGCCAGGACATGCAAAGCGGAACCGCGCAGAACTGGGCGCCGAACAAACCGATCAGCGTGCCGATGAGCAGCGGAAAGGCCGTATAGGCCAGATCCCTGAGGCCGAAAGCGAGTCCCGAAACGCCGGCAGCGCCCAGAACAAGGACCGCGGCGAGCGCGATTCTGATGTTTCTCGGCATCAGAACTTCTCCGGTCTTGTCGGCGACATCGTCATGGTCGAGGACGTGTTTTGCCTCATGCAGTTCGCGGGCCTGACCGAAGGCGAGCGCCGCGAAGAACAGGGCAGCCGCGAAAGAGCCGACAGAGACGACCGCAAGCGGATAGGAGACGCCGCCGCCGATGACAAACAGGGTGATCAGCGCGCCGGCGACCGCTGCGACAGCCGGGACAAATGACGTGAGGGCGGTCTTGAAACCATAGCGGATCGCGAGATAAAGTCCCGCGATGATGAAGGTCGTGACGCCTGTGAAGACCAAGAACATGACCAGACCGGTCGTGTTTTTTCCGGCGACTGTGTCATAGGAAATCACGGAATAGCTCGCACCGAGCGTGGCGACGAGTTCCTGCGCGTTGACGGCGGTGAAGCCGGTTCCGTCGAATTTGACGCTTGCCGCTTCATAGGTTCCGGAGATGTCTTTTCCGGCGGTAACGGTATAGGGCAGTTTGGTCGCGGAAGCCAGTTGGGTCTCCAGTTTGGTATAATCCAACGGGATGTCGGCGCATTTTACGGTCAGAACCGCGGAATCGGAAAACGGCGCTTTTGCCGGCATTCCGACAGCCAGAACCAAAACAGCCGCGACAACGACGAGCAGCGCGCAGAGAATGGCGCTGAGCGAGGCCTTTTTATAATACGACATCTTATTTACCTCCAAACAGACCGGGCTTTTTGAAAGCGCCGATTGAAGAGACCGTGGCGATCATCGCGCGCTGAACAGCAAGGACAACGATCATATCGATGATCAATCCGTACAGCAGGGCGAAGACAAACGGATAAACCGCATAACCGCCGGGGGAGACGCCCAGTCCGGCAAGCAGGTTCTGCAGCCAGGAAAGGCGGTAATTGGAGGTTCCGAACGCGGCCATGGCGAGGAAGGCGGTGATGCCGGCGACGATGAAACCGTCGACAGCGCCGGCTGTCATGCCCTTAAGCCCTCCGCGGACGGACGCGTCAAGCGCTCCGTGTTCGGCGAGTCCCGCTTTGATGCGCTCCGCCTGCCAGACGCCGAGCGCGACGGTGACGAGGCCGAGCATGACCATGCCGAAGATGCCGGCAACGGTCAGCGTGTTGACCGGGAACACCGGGAAGTAGCCGGTGAAGAGAATCACGGCAAGAGCCGACTCCAGAATCAAACCGAGGGAGACGACCACGCCGGTCAGGCGATAGCTGACAATCAAAAGAATACAGATTAACGCAAAGGCGCTGCCGATGACGATGAGGATGTTCTGCAGCGACGCGGGATTGGCGGATGAAAGTTCAACGATGTCCGTGAAAGTGAATCCGTAGGGGAGAGGGCCGAGATTGATTTTATAAGCCATCGCCTCGGCTTCGGCCATGGACATCGTGTCGCTGGAGACGACGAGCTTACCGTCGGTAATGGCGGTATCAATGGTGTATCCGCCGACCTGGGTGTTGTCCATCCAGATGGTAAGCGTCTCTCCGGACATCTGATACGTGGCGCTGGCCAGGGCGTTTGTGCCGTCTTCATTCAGCAGAATCTGAACGGCGGGTTTTTTCGATGTGGTGGTTTTGCCGGTCAGAGCGCCGAGAAGTTTGGTGTTGTCCGCGATGACTTCACCGGTGGGAAGGCCGTTTTCATCGGTGGTTTCACCTTTGCGGATCGTCAAAACGCCCTTTCCGCGGATGTCTTCGACGAGCGCTTTGATTTTATATACCTGATAACCCTCGCTGAGCGGGAATGTGACGACGATTTTTTTATTCGTCGCGTCAATTCCGAGCTCCACGCTGTTATAGCCGTTTTTGCTCAGCCGGCCTTCGATGAGGTCGCCGGCTTTTTGCAGGTTTTCGGCGGTGATTTCGGAACCTGCTTCCGGGGTCAGAACTACTTGGCCCGTCTTGCTCAGCTCAACGCCGGCCGACAGACTTTTCGTGCCTCTGATTATCGTGTTTTCCGTCGCGCCGTACCAGGAATAAACGCCGAAAAACGACGTATACCCAAGTCCGAGGATCAGCAGGGCGATCACGAAAAAAACAAGGCCTTTTGCTTTTTTCATCCTTTTACAGTCCTTTGCAGAAAATTTTATCGGTAACAAGGTGGTTTCATACCGAGTGTCGGTGAACATTATATACCACCCGCGCGCGAAAAGTCAATGATAATCGGTATAAACCGGTCACATCGATTCCGGCACGGTGATTTTCAGCATTTCGAGAATATTGCAGAGCGCCGTTTTGACCGCGAGGCACAGCGAGAGGCGCGCGTTGGTCAGCGCTTTGTCGTCGGTCTTGACGCGGCATTCGGTATAAAACTTGTGAAACAGCGTGGCAAGGGCGACCGCGAACCGAGTGACTTTGGACGGGTCGCGGGTGACGGCGGCGTCGATGACGACCGACGGCAGCGTCGTCATATAGGCAATCAGATTTCGCTCTTCCGGGGCGGTTAACAGCGTGAGTTCGGCGGCGGTCGGCTCATGATGCCCGATGCCCTCGGCGGCGAGATTTTTGATGATGCTGCAGATACGGGCGTGGGCGTACTGGGTGTAATAGACCGGATTTTGAGAGGTCTGCTCGAGCGCGAGGTCGAGGTCGAATTCCATCTGGCTGTCGGGCGTGCGCATGTTGAACAAAAACCGCACCGCGTCGGTCGGAATTTCGTCGAGCAGATCGGTCAGGGTGATGGCGTTTCCGGTGCGTTTGCTCATCTTGACGACCTCGCCGCCCCGGGTCAGTTTCACCATCTGCATCAAGATCGCCTCAAAGCGGTCCTCTGCGACGCCGACGGCGGGCAGGATTTCCTTCATGCGGCGCACATAGCCGTGATGGTCGCTTCCGAGCACGTCGATGGCGAGGTCGAAGCCGCGCGTGACGAGTTTATTATAATGATAGGCGATGTCCGGCACGATATAGGTCGGATAGCCGTTGGAGCGCACCAAAACAAAATCCTTGTGAAACACTTTTCCGGTTTCGGCGGGTTCTTCGCCCGGCAGTTCCTCGTCTTCGGCGTTCGGGTCGGAATCCGGGCAGTCGGGCTCGTCCCCGACCATGAACCAGAGCGCGCCGTTTTTTTGATAGGTCTTACCGCTGTTTTTGAGCAGTTCGATCACGCGTTCGACTTCGCCCATTTTATATAATGAGCTCTCATAAAACCACAGATCATAGGTTATGCGGTATTTGTCCATATTGGCGCGCAGGTAAGAGACGTTTTTCGGCAGCGCGAACGCGACCAGCGCTTTTTTGCGATCAGAAGGGTCCGCGCCGACGAATTTGTCGCCGTTTTCTTCGGCAAACGCCTTGGCGTGCGCGGTAATGTCCGCGCCGTGGTAGGAATCGTCGGGCATCGGGTGTTTTTCCTCGCCCTCATAAAGCTGTAAGTAACGGGTCTCGAGCGAGAGCCCGAATTTGGCGATTTGGTTGCCCGAATCGTTGACGTAAAATTCGCGGCTGACTTCATAGCCTGCCGCCTGCATAATCGCGGCAAGGCAGTCGCCCAAAGCGCCGCCGCGGGCGTTGCCCATATGCGCGGGGCCGGTCGGGTTTGCCGAGACGAATTCAATCAGCACTTTTTTGCCGTTTCCGAACGAGGTGCCGCCGAATTTGCCGCCGAGCGACAAAACCTCATTGACCGCGGCGGAATAAAACGCGTCCGCGAGGAAAAAGTTGATAAACCCGGGGCCTGCGATTTCGGCGCTGGCGAAATAAGTATCTTTAAAGTTGAATTTACCGGTCAACAACTCGGCGAGTCTGCGCGGAGGCAGCCGACAGGCTTTTGCGCCCGCCATTGCGGCGTTGGACGCGAAATCGCCGTTTTTGCGGCCGGCGGGAATTTCGACTGCGCAGCGCGGGGGCGGGCAGTCGGGCAGGGCGCCTTCGGCGGTCAATTCGGCAAACGCGGTTTTGACAAGCTCATCGGCCTGTTGTTTCGCGGATAAAAAAACGGATTCGGTCATGTTTAAACATCCTTCGGTTTCATAAAGTAACAGGTAACAGTGAATCGTGAATAAGTATTGTGCCGCAGCGGCGGGATCTTTTATAATCTCTGCGCTTTGATTTTGATGTTGTTTCGGCTGGCGAGGGAGGTGTTGATGTCGATGGCGTAGTCGATTTCCATATCCAGCCGTTCGGGGCTGTCGGTGACCTTGATGTCGCCGCCGTTGACCCCTATGTAGATGTCGCCGAGCGGCGTGTGGTACTGGCAGATGTGCCGCTGTCCCTTTTCAATCAATAAGCCGCTCTCGCCGCCGCGTTCGAGCTTGAGCATTTTTCCGTCGTAGCGCAGCACGGTCGTGACCTCGCCGAGGCCGTGTTCGCCGGGTTCCGGATATTCCAGATAAAGTTTGCCGTTTTCGTTGTTCATCTTGCCCTCGACAAAGAAGTCGCTGACCGTCTGGTCGGGGTCGGTGAACTGGGTGCCGGTGATGTGCAGTTTCACGGGGTGCTTTTTCATATCTCTAAGCCATCCTTTCACAGATGTTCGGATGTTGCCCGAAAAGATTCGTTTCACTTTCGCCGTAAGAGCGGGACCGTTATGTAATCAAATGCAAAAAGGTCTAATATTGGTCGATGTCGACCTGCGTGCAGAGGGGGATGCCGTTGTGAGTCAGATCGCCGAGCGTCGCTTTGGCAAAGAGCCCGAAGGCCTCGGGGCGGTCGGAGACAAAAAATCCGAGTGTCCCGCCGGCGGGATTTTTCAGTTTTTCGGCTTCGAGGAAAACGGCGATGCGTTTCGCGACCGCGACCGCGGGGTCAATCAGCGTGATGCCGGGCAGGTGGTTTTGAATGGTCTGCCGGATGAGCGGATAGTGCGTACAGGCCAGAATGGCCGCGGCCGGTCTTCGCTTCGAGATTTTTTCGAGATAGAACTTCGCTGCTTCGTTCGTAATGGGATCTTCCGGGGCGATATGCCCGTTTTCGACAAGCGGCACAAACAACGGACAGGCCTGCTCGATGATGACGGCGTTCGGTTTGACGGCGGTAATCAGTTCACGGTGGCTGTGGCTGCGGATGGTCGCGAGAGTGCCGAGCACCGCGATCTCGCCTTGGTCGGCATAGCCCGCGGCATCCGCCGCGCCCGCCGAGACGACGTCGAAAAACGGAACGCCGACGCTGTTTTGAAGGTCTTTTCCGGCGACCGAACTGATCGTGCCGCAGGCGACGACCATGAGTTTGATGTCCTTGGTCATCAAAAAAGCGGCGTCCTGCGCGGAATATTTTTTGATGGTCGCGTCAGGCCGGGAGCCGTAAGGCACGCGCGCGGTGTCCCCGAAATAGACGATGTTTTCGTCCGGCAGCAGACGGATGACTTCTTTGACGACCGTCAGGCCGCCGAGGCCTGTGTCAAAAATTCCGATGGGATTGCCTGCGCGCATAAAAAAACTCCGTTTCCGCACCCGAACCTGTGCCCTTGCGTTTTTAAAAATGAATCTTTGAGAAGAGGCGGCGGGGACCGTGCCGAAGGGGCTTTTCAATAGTATATTCACAACGCCCCGGATATGCGGCTCATTCCCGCGGGCCCGTAAATAAAACCCCCGTTTGAAACGGCTTTAAGCCGCGCGGCTCGAAAATAGCCGTATTTTATTTATACCCTAAAAACGCCGTACAGTCAAGGGAAAAAGCGCCGGCGAAATATTCGCTTGTTTCAAAAACCCCCCGTCCGGGGGATCGGAGCGAACTCCGAACGCGCCATCGGGAAACACCCCACAAAACCCCCCCTCAAACCCCCCCTAAAAAGAAAAAGAAAATAAATAATAAAAAGAAAACATAAAATAAAAAATAAAAACAAATATGAAAACAAAAACAAAAGCAAAAAAAGAAAAAGAAAAAGAAAACAGAAGAGCGGGCCGCTTTCGCGGCTTGCCCGATCCGTCAGGCGTTTGGGAGGGCGTTCGGGTCGGGACGGCACAGACATAGACGGCGCGGGTTAAACAGCGAAAAATAGCCGAAGAGCAAAATTTTTTATAAATTTCCGGCTTTTGCGCGGACGGTGTACTGTTTTCGGTACTCGCTCTTGAGTATAATGAAAAAACACAAAGGGCGTTTCGGCCCCCCGGGCATTCCGGGCCGCATTTTTGAAGATCGGAAAATTATTTTTCTTCCAAAACAGAAAATCGACCGCTTTCGACAAACGGCGGGTGTATCTTATTCTACAGGGGATGAACGGGTGCTGCGGCAGAAAAAATGCTTTTCGAAAAGGGCAAATGTCCCATGGATATATTGGGAACTTAATTCGTTATCCGTCCATACCCTGTAAAAATGTAACCGCGATGTAACCGGAATCGGTTATAATTTCCATCGGTGAATTCAGTCAAACCGGAAAGAAGAAGGAAAAGACATTGAAAAAGGAACATAAGATCATGGTCACACTGACCCCCGAAATGCGGGCATTTATGGTACAGGCGAAAAAGCTCTATGATTACCGTTCCTGGTCGGATCTGCTGCGGACGCTGATCACGGAAGGCCTGGAGACCCGGAGAGTCATCGACGCCGGAGCCCGTAAAAATAAAAAAGCGATGCTTTGCGAAGGCGATCTCGGCAAACACAGCGGCGCGTTTTAATTCGGGGGAGGAACTGCCGGATGTCAAAAAAGGACAGTTTGAAAAAGCGGACAGCGCAAGGGAAGCGAAAAAATCCGAATTCGCGTCAATCCGGATGCTTCTCTTTTGACGATAGATCCCTATTTTGCTCTTTTAACGATTTCATGCCCAGGCGTATCAGTTCCAGCGTTGCGGCCGAGCGGCTCGGAAATCGGTTTTCAAATCGATAATCATCGATCTGTTTCAGGGTCTCTTGATCCACGATGACGGTATATCGGTTTTTTTCTGTCGGGATAACTGCCACCCCCTCTCGGCGTAATAATATACGTAGTATTACCTTTGCTGTCAACTGGTAAAATTTATGGAAAAAAACATTGACAAGTTCATACAATGCAGTAGTCAACAAAAATCGGACACAAGATTTAAAATTATGTACGTGCTAAAT
>DAOPZJ010000007.1 GCA_035353335.1 Oscillospiraceae bacterium
GGACAAGCCCGAGGTCGAACAGATCGACGGGCTCTCCCCGGCTATCTCGATTGACCAGAAGACCACGAGCAACAACCCGCGTTCCACGGTCGGCACGGTCACCGAGATCTACGACTATCTGCGTCTGCTCTATGCGCGCGTCGGTATTCCGCACTGCCCCATCTGCGGCGCTGTGATTAAGCGCCAGAGCGTTGACCAAATCGTCAACCGGATCATGGAGCTGCCGATCGGCACCAAGGTGCAGGTGCTTGCGCCGATTATCCGCGCCAAAAAGGGCGAACATATCAAAGAGCTGACGGGCGCTTCGCGCAGCGGTTTTGTCCGAGCACGCGTCGACGGCTCTATTTATGATCTTTCCGAAGAAATTTTCCTCGATAAAAATAAGAAACACACGATTGAAATCATCGTCGACCGCCTGATGATCAACGAGGAGGCAGAGGGTCGTCTCTCGGGCTCGGTCGAGACCGCCGCCGCGCTCTCCAAGGGCCTGGTCACGGTATTGTATGACGACGATCAGGAGATGTCGTTCTCTCAAAATTACGCCTGCCCCGAACACGATATCGACCTCGAGGAATTGACGCCGCGCGCATTTTCGTTTAATAATCCCTACGGAGCTTGTTCCAAATGTTCCGGTTTGGGCATCTTGATGAAAATCGATCCCGCCAAAGTCGTTCCGGCCCCGCTGCTCTCGATCAAGGAGGGTGCGATCCGCGCGGGCGGCTGGAATTACGATTCCGGCGGCATCTGCCAGATGTACTTCGAAGGGCTTGCGTCTCACTACGGCTTCTCGCTCGATGCACCTTATCACACACTTTCCGAAAAGGCCAAAGAAGTGCTGATGTACGGCACCAAGGGCGAAAAGATTCAGCTGCGCTATAACGGCGCGGGTGCGCATACCAGTTACATGCACGATTTCGAAGGCATCATCAACAACCTCAACCGTCGCTATTCCGAGACCACGAGCGATTATTCCAAAAAGGAAATTGAGTCGATGATGAGCAGCGAGGACTGTCCCGAATGCCGCGGCGACCGCCTGAAACCCGAAATTTTAGCCGTGACGGTCGGTGACAAGAACATCAGCGATTTGTGCAAGCTGCCGATCACCGACATGATCGCATTCTTCGATCATATCAAATTTTCAAAGACCGAACTCCTCATTGCCGAGCGCATTATCAAAGAGATTGAGACCCGTCTGGGCTTTTTGCGAGATGTGGGTTTAGAATATCTGACCTTAGCGCGTTCGGCCTCGACGCTTTCGGGCGGCGAGGGGCAGCGCATCCGGCTTGCGACCCAAGTCGGTTCGGGCCTGACCGGCGTGTTATATATTCTTGACGAACCGAGTATCGGCCTGCATCAGCGCGACAACGCCAAGCTGCTTGCAACACTCAAAGGACTACGTGATCTCGGCAACACGCTAATTGTGGTCGAGCATGACGAGGAGACTATGCGAGAAGCCGACACGATTGTCGATATCGGGCCGGGCGCGGGCATCCACGGCGGCGAAGTGCTCTATGTCGGCCCGCCGGAGGGACTGAAGGACTGCAAAAATTCCATCACTTCCGATTATCTGTTCGGGCGCAAAGCCATCGAAGTACCCTACCGCCGCCGTAAACCTACGGGTGCTTTAAAGATTTTCGGAGCAGCGGAAAACAACTTGAAAAACATCGATGTAACCATCCCGCTCGGCGTCATCACCTGTGTGACCGGCGTCTCGGGCAGCGGAAAATCGTCGTTAGTAAATGATATTTTATTCGCTTACCTCTCGCGCGAACTCAACGGCAGCAACGAGCGGCCCGGAAAATTTGAGCGGATTGAGGGCATCGAGCAACTCGATAAAGTTATCGATATCGACCAGTCGCCGATCGGCAGAACGCCTCGTTCCAACCCGGCGACTTATACCGGTCTATTCACCGATATCCGCGATTTGTTCACCCAGACACAGGATGCGAGGGCGCACGGCTTCGGTCCGGGACGGTTTTCGTTCAACGTGCGCGGCGGGCGCTGCGAAGCCTGTCAGGGCGACGGAATTATCAAAATCGAGATGCACTTTTTGCCCGACGTCTATGTTCCCTGCGAGGTCTGCGGCGGCAGGCGGTATAATAAAGAAACCCTTGAAGTGAAGTTCAAGGGCAAAAACATCTATGAGGTTTTGGAAATGACTGTTGACGAGGGCGTTGAGTTCTTTTCAAGCATTCCGAAAATCCACAAGAAACTGTCAGTTTTACAGGAAGTCGGCCTCGGCTACATCAAGCTCGGGCAGCCGGCGACGACCTTATCCGGCGGTGAGGCGCAGCGTGTCAAGCTCTCAGCGGAACTGGCGCGCCGTTCGACCGGAAAGACCGTCTACCTGCTCGACGAGCCGACCACCGGCCTGCACACCGCCGATGTCCACAAGCTCGTCGAAGTGCTGCAAAAGCTGGTCGCGGGCGGCAATACGATCATCGTGATCGAGCACAACCTCGACGTGATCAAAATCGCCGACCACCTCATCGACCTCGGACCCGAGGGCGGCGACAAGGGCGGCGAAATCGTGGTCTGCGGCACCCCCGAGCAGGTGATTAAGTGTGAGAAGTCCTATACGGGGCAGTATTTGAAGAGGGTTTTGAAGAAGTAAAGCGATGAATAGAGCTTCTGGATTTGTTGTTCGAAGCATTAATAACTGAGCGATTATTGATGCTTTTTTCTGATTTCGAATTCCGTCAGCAACGCAGTCGCTCTCGTGTGTTTCACAATACTCCCCAACGCACCGATTAATAATGAAAGGGCATGATAAATCAAATATTCGATAAAAGCAGCCATGCCGTATGTAATCAATCCGGTGAACAATACCAACACTTGAAACTCCGTTTTCGGGTCTCCGAAATAATCTGTTCCGACGACTACAAACGAATCGACGATTGATTTGATAATACCGAAAATGATAATAATCCAAAACAGAATCTTACCCCATTTTTCCAACCTTTCCGACCAAAAAACCAAGTTTTGCGTTAATTTATCGGGCTTAACGCAATCGTCGATCGTTGCGGGTGCCGAATCGGATGAAGAACTGTTCACAAAAGTCGGTTTTTCGCTAGGTAAACAGTATCCGCATTTGTTGCAAAACTTTTGAGTGTCATCCATGTTTTCCGTTCCGCAATTAGAGCAAATTTTCATTTAATAATCCTCCTATATTGCATTTTAACTACAATTATTAGCAAAGAATTCAATATTCCGTGGCCAAGACAGTTTACGGAATTAAGCCGAAAATCCACCCGAAAAGAAAAAAGAAACATATGAGGAATGGTATAACCAGTGTGAAAATGATAATAAAAATTTTCTCCCGGGTTGTTTTTAGCATCTCTTTTGAGATACCTTTTCCGCAATATCCGCAAAACTCGCTGTTGTCCGAATTTTCCTTTCTGCATTTTGGACAGATTTTCATTTGAATAACTCGCTTTCTATATATAGAATTTTACGAAACCGTCGAATACGGAGACAAAGGCGGCGAGATCGTCGCCTTCGTTTCAAAAAGCCACTTCTTACTTCTTTAAGAAATCGGCACAATGTTTCACAGCTTAACCATATAATGATGGTTATTATATCGACGAAATAAATTTTTCCTTTACACCTTTTTGACACCAACGACGAACATTCTTTCTTTCCCACTCGATTACCAGTCGCTCTCTCAAGTCCTCGAAAATATCCGTCTTTTCAAGTGAATATAAATTCCCACCGTTGGCTTCTTGATACCCATTATTTTTATAACAAGCAAAAAACCGTGCGGTGGTTCCCCTTTGCTCTCCGAAAAAAACCATCCAAAACTTTTCCGTCTTCTTGAAATTGCTTTTTTGTTCGGCAGTATATTTCATCATTGTCCCATCTTTATAATGATTACGAATGTGTTTCCAAGGATGCCGCATCAACAGAACATCGTTTTGGTCCAGCCCCTGCCTTTTGAACAAATCGCTGAGCATGATGTTGTTTGTCATTTTATAAAACACTCCTTATCAAATTGTGCTTTTATTCCCCACAATTTGCTATTTCCAGTATGATTTTACCATCTCAAATATAGAGTGTCAACATAAAATTTGACCGTTATTTACTTTTTCTCAATATGTTTTAAAATCCGCTCTTGATTTTGAATCAATAGGTCGATTTTCTCATGCAAATCACTCAAAATCAATTCGTTTTTCAAATTGACCTGATAATCATTTTCGGCACGGGCGCGGTCCTTTTGCTCCTGTCGGTTTTGGCTCATCATAATCAGCGGGGCTTGAATCGCAGCGATGCACGACAGCAGCAAGTTCAATAAAATGAACGGGTACGGGTCGAACGCTTTGAGATATAACAAGATGTTCAAAGTGATCCAGATAAAAAGTACCCCTAAAAAGCTGCCGATAAACAGCCAGCTGCCCACGAATTTTGCAACTGCATCCGCCGCCCGCTGTCCGAAAGTCCCCTTTTCCTCTTCGTCCCCGACATTCAACGAGACCTTGTTTGCCAGCAGCAGATGAATCAATTGCTCGTCGCCCAACTCTTTGTCGGCACTTTTCACCAGTTCCCGAATCAGTTTTTCTTTATTTTGCATGGTTTTATCCCCCCGAAGAGAATTCAGAATACGAAACCACCCCGGTGCTTCGCACCAGCCCCTCCACAGAGAGGAATTTTTTATATCATATTTTCACTTTAAATTTTACATTTTACACTTCACACTAAGCAGTACCGGCGGGCTTTTCAGCCCGCCGGTTTGTTTCATGTTATATCGTTTGATCCGTGCCGTATTTGACGGTTACGGTGCGGTTTTGCGGGGTCAGACCCGTCATCGCAATCGTGAACGCCTTGGCGTCGCCGGGGATAGAACCGCGCATGGTCTTGGCATAATGGTGGGTTCTGAAACCGCCGTCGACAATGAATTTGACATGATTTTCAAAGGTGTAAGACGCGTGCCCGTGATTTAAGAACACATAATCGCCCTCTCGGGTGAACATGTCGACGCTGTCGCTGGCTAAAACGCCGCCTGCGTCGAACATCAGTTCGAACTTAACCGGAATATTATCGCAGCCGCCCGCGGTCAATTCGATTTCGAGCTTTTTGTCGAACATCCGGATGTCAAACGCCACATCAAAGTCCTGCATGCAGACATCGGCGCGCTTGGTGTGATCCATCTCGCGCCAGTTTGCCGTGCCCTGCGGCACCTCCAACGGGCGCTTATATCCCCAGGTCTTGTGGTAGGTCAAGCGGTAGCCGCCGCCGATCGGGGTCAGGGTCTGCGGCACAAACTGGGCTAGCGGCCCGAAGAAGGAACCGGCAAACCGGAGGTACACGCGCTTATCGGCAAATTGCAATTTTGCGAACAGCGGGCGATCTTTGATCAATGTCAGTGTCGCATCGCCCTCGCGCTTTCTCAAAATGCCGCTTTCCACAAAGAGTTTTTCATATTCAAATGACGGCTTCAACGTCTTTTGCGCCAACATTTTCTGTTCGAGCGTGGAGTCCATTAAAAACGGAATCATCTGGCAGGCAACACCGGTCCTTTTTTGGATATGATCGGCCATCCAGGCAAACTCGGCGTTGCCCGTGATCAGCGCCATGCGCAGATAATTCTCGTAATAGCAGGAGAACGACGGTTCGGCGCCAAAGTCCTGGCGGGTCGAGTTCATGGTGTTGATGGTCTCGTCCGGCTCGATATATTTCAACACCATCATCAGGTTGCGGGTGATGTGATCGAACATCACGGGCATATTCAATTCTTTGCCGATGATGATCAGGGAATTGTTGCAGGCAATGTTATAAATACCCGCACTGCGTTCGGTGTATTCGCCGTTTTCATCGACGTCCATGCCCTCCGCGAGGAATTTTTTGAGATGAATCAGGCATTTTTCATCGCCCAAAATATTATAGCAGTAAGCCAATGCCGAACTGACAACCCAACGGTGATTGGGCGTATGGAAGCCGCAGTTGACCATGGCGCGTGCGCTGCGTTTTAAAAATTCGCGCATCATGTCGCCGACTTCTTCTTCGGCGTCGGTCTTATCGGTAAATTTCTGCAACAGCAGATATGCCGGCGCAAGCACCTGCACCGTAAACGCGTTGCTGGTGGAATCGTGGAAATTGGTCTCCATCAGGTCAATGGTGCCGTCGTCGTTGGTATGCGCAAGCGAATACGCCATTCCGATTTTCGCTCTGTGCAGAAGCTCGGAGTTTTTATACCATTTTGTGTGCGGGTTATAATAAGCGGTGACAAAGGTGATTGCGCAGCCGCAGCCCTCGCCCGGTTCGTTGAAGCCCTTGACAAAATTCGGGACTACTCCGAAACATTCGTTGTTGTCGTCAAGGCACTGCGCATCCAGCAGTTTCCCGACCGAAAACTCAAACTTAGGAAGGGACTCCCTGAAGTGATTTAACATATCATTCAAATTCCTTTCAAAAGTTTGAAATACTTTTTCAAACTTTTTCACCTAAAATTAGGTTTGACCAAAGTATATCACCCGTTTAAAAGGAAGTCAATTTAAATCGGGAAGAACAGGGGATAGTTTGAAAAAGCTGTGAAAGGGAGGAAGCAGAAAAAGACCTTATCTGCGTAAAGGCTCGCTGAAACAGGAAGTCTTACCATTTCCTAAAATATATACTGTTTTCCGGTCGATGAACAGGCAGAAATTCGTAATCGCAAAACCGTAAAATGCTTGAATAGTAACTCGGTAAACTGAAAAAATAAGAATGTGCTCAAACAGTCGCTTTGATTTTTTGAGCGCGAAGGGGGTTAATTATGTGAGCAGCAATAACAACAACGGCGGCGGTTATGGCAGCGGCGGCAACAAAGGCAGCTACGGTTATAGCGGCAAAAATGTCCGTACGAACTTGCGGCGTTTAAAGGATGAAACGTCAAAAGAGTTGGGCATTGACCTGAATGATATCGATACGCTTACTACGTACCAGGCCGGCATGGTCGGCGGCAATATGGTCCGGAAAATGATTGATATCGCAAAGAACTCCTAGATTCAATTGGATGAAATCGCGACCGCCTTCCGGCCGAAACGATTTATTAAAGCGGGACTTGCCGCGGTCAAAAAGCTGTTGGCGGGATTTTGCAAAAGGGAACGGGCAACGGCTCGTTCCCTTTTGCATAAAACTTTAAGACAAGTTGAGCAGAAAACAATCAGGAAAAGTTTTATAATTAATCATACGTGTCTGATTTTGTTTAGCGAAACGCTGTTTTAAAAAGGGAAAAGAGCTTGAAAAATCGTTTTTCTCCCTCTAAAACCGCTAATTACCAGAGTAAAGTTATCATCATGTGCAAAAATAAGACCGAGTTCGAAACCGCTTAACTGCGTTTCGAAACGTTAACAAAAGGGGGTTAAACAAAGTGAGTAACAGTAATCAATCGGGCTCAACTAAAAAAGTCCGTGATACACTGAACCGTTTCAAGACCGAAACGACTACCGAACTGGGTATTGACCTGTCCGATATCGACAATCTTCGTACTATCGATGCCGGCAGAGTCGGCGGTAATATGGTCCGGAAAATGATTAACATCGCTAAAAACTCTTAGTTTTTTGCGGCTGGCTAAATGCCGCCGTTAAATAATCGCTGGCGGCGTTATACAAGAGGGAACGGAATTTTATCCGTTCCCTTTTATAATAAATTAAACCGCAAATTTCCTGAGTAATGTCCCACTTGTGTGTAAAAATAAGTGTAAGCCCTTAACGGCTATTCCGCCTTTTGGGCAGTTCACGAAAGGGGTAAATCATAGTGAGTAGCAATTACACGAGTAACAGCAAGAGCGCGCGCGATACCTTGAACCGTTTCAAGATGGAATCGTCCAAGGAATTGGGCGTCGATCTTTCTAGTGTTGACACACTGACCACTGTCCAGGCCGGTTCGGTCGGCGGCAGAATGGTTCAGAAAATGATCAATATCGCTAAGAACTCTTAGGTAAAACTAAATGAGCTTGCAACGGCCTTCTGGTCGGCATCGAATCCGGAAGCGGGACTTGCCGCCGTCGCAAAAAGTTTTCTTAAGGGGCTGTTTGCAAAGCGGGCGGACTTTCGTCCGTTCGCTCTCAGAGAGCGGGCTTTCGCCCGTTCTCTTTTTGAGAGATTATACGAAGTTTTGCAAATTCATCTTCATAACCGAAGACCTCAAAGTCCTTCTGAATTTGCGCGTAATAATCACGCCGGTCGCCTTTATCGCTTCGATTGCAATGCGCGAGCGGGGCAAAACCGTTTGGCGGGCGACCATTTTTCCTCTCAAAAAAGAGATCTCCGTGTTCACGATTACAATCAACAAAATGCAATCAAGGGGAGATTTCGAACCGGCTGCCCCGATGAAACAGTTATCAGGAATTTCACAGGAAATCAGGAAAATCAACAGGGGTTTTGCAAAGTATTTATAAAATTACTCTGATGTATATAGGATAGGTAACAGTATATAAAATATAAATACTTTACAAAGTGATCCTCGAAATTCCTGATTTCCTGAAAATCCCCGACCCATAAAAACGATATTGAAAGGAAAAACAGCATGATTAAAAAACAACGTTCTGCAATTCCCGCATAAACCGGAGACGGCAGCACTTCAGCCCGGAAAATCAAAGAAGAATATTTTGCTTAATATGAACAGCGGTTTTCCCGTCATTGGGCGAAAGCCGGGCGGCGTGCTGCCGCGCCTGATCGGACAGATTAGAAACAAAAAGAGGGGACTTTTTTGTCCCCTCTTGTTTCGTTGTTATCTCTTTGAGAACTGAGGCGCGCGACGGGCCTTTTTGAGTCCGTACTTTTTGCGCTCGACCATTCTCGGGTCACGCGTGAGCAGACCGGCTTTTTTCAGCGTCAGGCGGAGGTTTTCGTCAAACTTCAGCAGTGCGCGCGAAATGCCGTGGCGGATGGCGCCCGCCTGGCCGGAGACACCGCCGCCGTCGACGTTGCAGACGATGTCGAACTTCGCGGTGGTCTCGGTCAGCACCAGCGGCTGGCGAACCAACAGCTTGAGGGTGTCAAGGCCGAAATAGTCGTCGATGGTACGGTCGTTGATCGTGATGTTGCCGCTGCCCGGATAGAGGCGGACTCTGGCAACCGAACTCTTTCTTCTGCCCGTGCCGTAAAAATAAGGAACTGTATCGTACATTTAGATGTCCTCCTTAATCCTGATACGCGAGGGTCTTGGGTTTCTGGGCTTCCTGTTTGTGGTCGGCGCCGGCATAGATCTTTAGGCGGGACAAACTGTTTCTGCCGATGGAATTGGACGGCAGCATGCGTTTGACTGCAAGATACATGGCTCTTTCGGGGTCATTTTCCATCATGGTCTTATACTGGATGGATTTGAGATGGCCGATGTAGCCGGTATGATAGCGGTAAAATTTCTTCTCGGTCTTGTTGCCGGTCAGAACTGCTTTGGCGGCGTTGATAATGATGATGTTATCGCCGCAGTCGACATGGGGTGTGAAGATGACCTTGTGCTTTCCGCGCAAAACAGCCGCTGCCTGAGCTGCAATTCTGCCCATCGGCTTTCCGGCTGCATCTATCACATACCACTCCCGGACGATTTCGTCGCCCTTTGGCATAAATGTGGACATAAATCAGATTCCTCCGTTATAATATCGCCTTTACAAATCCCCGATGGCGGGGCTTGCGTTTAGCCTGATTATTATAGTGCAGTAGAAACACGATGTCAAGGGTTTTTGGCGTATAACCGGAAACACGGTTTTGATAGTCGATTTATCTTCGTTTATATTATTTTAACTTGATTTATCTATGTCGGCATTTTTATGATTTTGTAAAAACCAAAGACCGACGCTTGACAGATGTGGCAAAGTGGTGTAAAATTTGTAAGAATTATTCGTGCTCTTCGGCTTCGAATCGTACGCATGTTTTTCAGCTGCGTTTTGTTTTCGGCGCCGGATGCGCGGGTTTGATATATAGGAGGTGCAGTTTTTGAAACTGTTTCGTGCCGTAATCGGCGCTTTACTGGACCAACAGCCCATTTGGGCGATCGTGATATGCGTAGTGGTGATTGTCCTGGCGCTGCTCGTCGGATATCTGATCTCCGAGAGTAAGCACAAGCGAGAAGAGGCCAAGAGGGCCGCTGCCCTTGAAGCGGCCAATATGCGTATTGCCGAAAGCGAAAGCAAGGCGGGCGAGATCATCCGCAACGCCAACAAAGAGGCCGCGAAGCTTCAAAACGAAGCTCTTCGCAATGCCGAAAGCCGCAAAAAAGAAATGATGATCGAGGCCAAGGATGAGATTTTCAAGCTCCGCTCCGAGGCCGATAAAGAACTCAAAGAACGCCGTAAGGAAGTACAGTTCTCCGAACAGCGTCTGCTTCAAAAGGAAGAAGCCCTCGACCGGAAACTCGAGAATGTCGATAAAAAGGAAGAGGCTCTGAACGACAAGATCAAGCTCGCAGAGAATAAAAACGCAGAAGCCGAAAAACTCCGTCTGGATCAGCAGAAACTGCTTGAGGAGATAGCGGGTTATACATCCGAACAAGCCAAGAAATATCTGCTCGATTTGGTGGACGCGGAACTTGTTCATGACAAGGCGCTGCGGCTGAAGGCCTATGAAAACAATCTGAAAGAGGAGTCGGAATCCGCCGCGAAGGAGATTCTGACCACCGCGATTCAGCGTTATGCCGCCGAACATGTCTCCGAGGTCACGGTTTCGGTGGTTCCGCTGCCGAATGACGAGATGAAGGGCCGCATCATCGGCCGCGAAGGCCGCAACATCCGCACCATCGAGACGATGACGGGCGTCGATCTGATCATCGACGACACGCCCGAAGCCATCACGATTTCATCCTTCGACCCGGTACGCCGCGAGATCGCAAGGCAGTCGCTTGAAAAGCTCGTCTGCGACGGGCGCATCCATCCGGCCCGTATCGAGGAGATCGTCGAAAAGACCCGCAATGAGGTTGAAGCCACGATCAAAGAAGCCGGCGAACGCGCCGCGCTCTCGGTCGGCATCCACGGCATCAACCCCGATCTGGTCAAAGTGCTCGGTCGTCTGCGCTACCGCACAAGCTACGGGCAGAATGCCCTTGAACATTCCACCGAAGTCGCGTTTATTGCCGGACTCATGGCCGCCGAAATCGGCGTCGATCCGGTCATGGCACGCCGCGCGGGACTGCTCCATGACATCGGCAAAGCCATTGACCACGAGACCGAGGGTTCCCATGTGACCATCGGCGCGGAGCTGGCCAGAAAATACCGCGAGAACGAGATCGTCATCAACTCGATCGAATCCCACCACGGCGACGTGGAACCGACCGGCATCATCTCGGTGTTGGTCGCCGCAGCCGACGCGGTTTCGGCCGCGAGACCGGGCGCGCGCCGCGAGAATATCCAGACCTACATCAAGCGGCTTGAACAGCTCGAGAACATCGCCAACAGTTTTGAGGGCGTTGATAAGTCCTTTGCCATGCAGGCGGGCCGCGAGATCCGCATCATGGTTAAACCCGATATTGTGAACGACGACGTAATCACCGTGATGGCGCACGACATCGTCAAACGCATTGAGGACGAGATGGATTATCCGGGTCAGATCAAAGTGCATGTCATCCGCGAAAACCGCGCGATTGAGTTCGCGAAATAAATCATTGAATTGTAAGAGCGGGGAGCCGTTATGACTCCCCGCTCTTTCTTTTGTTTATTTGTTAAATCTTTCACCTTTATGTTCGGCGTATCCCGAGCCGATAACCGAGGTTTATGAAAAAATTGGATAATATTTTTGTTTTTGAAACACGCGTCCTTCGAATGAAGGAACGTAAAGAAAAGAACTGCCGCCGGAAACGAAGATAGCCGTCAAAAAGTGCGCGGGCGGTCATATTTTTCGGCTCAAACGCCACCGCTGTCTTGCTGTCGTATTTACTCCAATCAGTGTCGAGCAGCCGCCCTTCGCTTTTGAATTGCTCGTGAATCGGCGTTTTCGGAAACGGCGTCAAAATACTCACGGTTGCGCCGTCAATACCGAGCGCCTCACAAGCGGTGAGCGTTTCGTCAAATACGGTTTTGGTATCGCTGTCAAAGCCGAACACGATGCCCGATTGAATCATGATCCCGTGGCGGTGAATTTTATCGATCAACGGTTTGTAGTCCTGTACACGATTTACGCCTTTTCCCGCATCGGAAAGCGACTGCTGCGAAAAAGATTCCAATCCGATAAATAAATAAGTGCATCCGGCGGCTTTTGCGAGGGACAGCAATTCCTCGTCCGCGCAGTCGCGCAGAGTCGCCTGCGCCGCCCATCGGCGTTTTAACGGCGCGATAACGCAGAGCAGTTCTTTGGCATAATCGGCGTCGGCGAACAGATTGTCATCCCAGAACACAAAGAATCGGGAAGGCAGCCGCCGAATTTCTTCAACCACTTCGGTAACGGGGCGTATCCGGAAACAGTCGTGATAGATCTGTTTGAGGTTGCAGTAGCGGCAATGATAAGGACAGCCGCGCGTGGCGAATACCGCGCCTTTCATCGTGCGGCTGCGTTTGAGCAGATCCCAGCGCGGAAAAGGCAAATGATGCAGCTTCGGCGGTTGTTCGGAGCGATAAACGCTTTTTGCCGTACCGTTTTGAAAATCATGCAGAAACTCCGGCCATGTCGCCTCGCTTTCGCCGACGAGCAGGTGGTCGCAGTGCTGCGCCGCTTCCTCCGGTAAAAGCGTTGCATGGGGGCCGCCCATTACAACTTTTACGCCGCGCTGCCGGAATTGCCGGCTGATTTCATAACAATGCGGGGCGTTCGGCGTATTGACGGTGATCGCAACGAGGTCAAAAGGCCGGTGATACGGGATTTTGCCGCAATATTCGTCTATAAGGGTGATCTGAAAAAAGCGTTCGTCGACGTAAGCCGCGAGATAAGGAATTGTGATCTGTGAAAAATTATTGAACTGAAGCCGCCGGAAACGGTTGATGTTCCGGTTTTCCGGTTGAATCATCAGAAGTTTGATCATGAGTTGAAGAAAAACGAATTGGCCACCCCCAAGATAACTACGCCGATGTTAAACAATGCAAGCGCAGCGCAGATAAAACCGGGCAAAAAGATGAGAATAAAATCTCTTGTTTTATGGGCGCTTTTTTGAAGAGTATTGAAGAAGTATACCGCGAAGCATGCCGCAAGCATGGGGATGGTTCCGAACGAAAGCCAAATAAATGCTAACTCTTTTTGAGTAAACGGAATCATCGCATCTGGATTTACCGGTGCTGAAGCACCGAACAGCGCGAAAGCTCCAAGAACCAGAACGATTGCCGCGCCTATGCCGTAGACGATATCACTGATGATTTTTACGGTTTTATTCATTGTTGTCTCCCTTTCTGTACTCTAAAATATCGCCCGGTTGGCAGTCGAGCGCCTCGCACAACTTATCCAGCGTCGACATTTTCAACGCCTTAATCTTTCCGTTTTTGAGCATGGACACATTCGCCATCGTGAAGCCCACCCGCTCCGCGAGTTCGGTGACGCTCATTTTCCGTTTGGCGAGCATGACGTCCACATTGATGATGATCACAGCGTTCCCTCGCTTTCCTCCTGCAGGACGGCGGCTTTGGTCAAGTAGCGCGACAGCACCGCCGCAAGCAGCGCGAGTCCGACCGCAAAAACCGCGCCGATCAGGGAAAACAATAGCACACCGGGATGGCTCATGCCCAAAAAGAATAGAACGATATTACCGACAAACAAAAACATGATGTCGGATAAGAGTAAAATTGAGCCGCTTTTCACCCATCCGGCTGTCCGAACGGTGAAAACCGTCTCCGCTATTACCGCGCCAGACACTTTCCAAACCAAGACGAGAATGGTAAAACAGGGCAGTGAAAACAGCCAAGCGAAGATTAACCACGGCCAGAACCAGGAACTCGTCTCGGGATTGGCTGCAATGGCGTTTTTTCCCATAAAGGGAATGACGAAGGCACAAAGGAAAAGACCGCAGAAAGCGGCGGCGAAAACGGAAATACGCATCAGATTTCCGAAAAATTTTGAGGACATATGAAAAGCTCCTTTCTAAAGTTGCTTATATCATAACACGTCTGTGCTTAAATATCAATAATAAATTATCGTAATATGATAATTTAATATCATAACGGGATAACATACAGAAGAGCAGTAATGCTTCATGGCAGCGAAACATTAGTAAAAAATAATTAAGACGATTTTTATATTAACAACAAAGGATGCCGTACAGGAAGGTCAATTTTTGTCGGAAAAACGTTGATTTTCAAATCGGGGTATGATAGGATGGTTACAATTCAGTTAAGAGGTGAACGGGTTTGATTTTTACGGATTTTTCACTGGGCGATAAAACGCTGCGTTTGAGCGTATATGCGGATAATATTATTAGGGTACGCGTATCGAAGAGCTTTGAGCTGTCTCTGTTCGAGCGTTACAGAGTTTTTAAAGAGCCGGAGGAGACCGGAGAGAAGACGGCGAACGGCGTGCGCACCGGACGGCTTGGTGTCTCTTTCGACGGCATCGGAATTGTGATTACAAACGACGGCATTCGCGCACGAACGAATGCCGAAAAGAGCCGCCGGATGGATTTTTCAAGGGATATCGCGGCGGACAGCAAGTGGTACAACGAAAAATGCAACCGCTTCCGGCCCGATATCAAGCGCATTTTGGGTGACGAGGCCAAACGCACGATCAACACGGTCGATTTTGAAAAGGACCCGAAATGCCTGACGATGGCGGCGCTGCCGGGTGAAAAATTTTACGGGCTCGGTACCGGCAACTGCGAGGATTTGATTTTAAACGGAAGAACCTATTTGCAGCGGGTGATCTATGCGACCTGCGAGGTTCCGATTCCGTTTTTGATGAGCGAAAATATCGGCGTGTTGTGCGCCTCTACTTTCTGGCACGGCATCGATGTGTGCAGCCGGAAAGAAAATGAAATCGGCTGGTTTTTACCCGATGGGGAGATCGATTTTTACATCTTCGGCGGAAATTCGCTGAAAGAAAATTTGCGGCTGTTCACGCGGCTGACGGGCCGTTCCGCGCTGCTGCCGAAATGGGCCTACGGGTTGACATTCATCGACCAGTATAAAGCCGACCAATTTGAAGTGATGCGCAACGCGGCGGATTTCCGCAAGAAGAAGTTGCCCTGCGACATGATCAGTTTAGAGCCGGGTTGGATGGAAAACGAATATGACTTTTCTACCAAAAAAAAGTGGAATACCGAAAAGTTTTATATCGCCGACTGGATGCGGCACGAAGAGCCCGGAAAGCAGATGTTTACGGCAGCATTAAAGCGGTACGGGTTCAAACTGGCGCTGTGGTTATGCTGCCACCACGATTTCACCGCGGATGAGGAAAACCGCGCGGGGAATCCTACCGACTTCGGCATCGAGCCGTGGTATCTGCACCTGCGCCAGTTTGTCAACGACGGGGCGGCGGCTTTCAAGATGGATCCCTGTCAGGTCGTGGACGGCGCAAACGAACAACGTGTTTATGCCAACGGGCGCGGCGAGCCGGAGATGCACAACCTCATGCAGACGCTGTATCAAAAGCAGATGTATTACGGCATCAGCGAGCACACCAAAAAAAGACCGATGCACCATTTCTGCGGCGGCTACACCGGTACGGCTCAATACGGTGCGACGACTACCGGCGACAGCGGCGGCGGGCACAAGACCATGGTCTGGGTTTTGAATTGCGGGCTCACCGGTCTTTCGAACATCACCTGTGATATGGACATCTTTTCGCCGCAGACATTGCATTACTGCTTTTTCACGGCGTGGTGCCAACTCAACAGCTGGTCGGGTTTCCGTCAGCCTTGGTGGGCGGGTGATGACAATGAGGAATGTTTTACGTTCTATGACCGCAACCGGTATGCGCTGCTGCCCTATATCTATTCGGCGGCGATTGAATCCCATCTGACCGGAGTGCCGGTCGTGCGAGCAATGCCGTTGGAATATACCGATAAAGAAGTTGAAAACACGGTAATGCAATTTATGTTCGGCAGCGAGTTATTGGTTGGCGCATTCACGGATAGAGTCTGGCTGCCGAGAAACGAGGTCTGGATCGACTTCTGGAGCGGCAAGGAATATGAAGGCGGGCAGTGGGTTGAGGGCACGACACCCGAAAACCGCGGCGGACCGCTGTTTATCAAGGGAGGTGCTATCCTTCCGACACAGCCCGAGCGGCAGTTCACCTCCTGCGCCGACGAGCCGTTGTTAAATTTGAAAATATACCCGTGCAAATCAAGCGAATACACGCTTTGGGAAGACGACGGGCTGTCGCTTTCCGAGGCGAAGGCAAAAACGGTGTTCACCGTGGAGACCGATAAAAAGACAGTAAAAATAAAACTTGGGCCGAGAACCGGTTCTTTCGAGGGCATGTGTATTCGGATGTACAACCTTTCGGTTCGCTGCGACTGCCCGAAAGAGGTTGTAATCGGAGGAAAGCCGCAGAGTTTTACCTGTGACGGAGGATTTGTTAAATTTGCCGCGCACGACGGGGACGAAGTCATCATCAAACTGTAGAGGATGAAAGAAGCGGATTGAGAAAGGATAACAGCAAGACCCTGAAAACGCATCTGCCGTACCGGCTGCTTTATGCGGTACTCTCAGCCGGGGCGACCGCGTATTATGCCCGAAAAGCCAAAATCGTCTGTGACAATGCGGCCATCAGGAGTTTGAAACCGCCTTTTATCGCCGTCTGCAATCACCCAAGCTTTTTCGACTGGGTTTTGTTGGCGCGGGCACTGCGCCCGCACCGGGTCAACATCATTATGACCCGTTATTATTACTGCTACCGGGTGCTTGCGCCTCTGCTCTCGGGCCTCGGTGCGATTCCGAAAGATTTATTCTCACCCGACCCCCAGACCGTGCGCGCCGCGATGACCGTGATCAAAAAAAACGGATGCGTCGGGGTCTTTCCCGAGGGAAGGCTGTCCCCGGACGGAAAAATCGAGACCTTTCACGCTTCAATTTACAAACTGATGAAAAAACTCGGCGTCCCGGTTGTGAACGTCCACATTGAAGGCAGTTATTTTATCCGCCCGAAATGGTCGCATGAGATGCGTAAAGGAACGGTATACGTCAAAGCCGAGCCCTTGTTTAAGGCGGGAGAACTGGAACAAATCGATGAGCAGACCGCACTCGTACGGCTCGAAAAAGCGCTTGCCTATGATGAATGCGAAACACAAAAAATACGCAGAACGGAATATCAGCACCCTACCATTGCCGAAGGCCTGCATAG
Organism: Oscillospiraceae bacterium; assembly: GCA_035353335.1. Classification (NCBI taxonomy): domain Bacteria; kingdom Bacillati; phylum Bacillota; class Clostridia; order Eubacteriales; family Oscillospiraceae; species Oscillospiraceae bacterium. Next base: position 17,160 of record DAOPZJ010000007.1, read on the forward strand.
AATTATATATTTGTGCCCGAAATGCGGAGCGGAATTTCTAATGAAGACGGCGGGCGATCGGATTTTCTGTGAAAAATGCGGAAACGCCGCAAGGTTAAATTCTTTTTATGATCTCACCGCTGAAGCCAAAGAGTGTGTGATTCCGGCCTCGATCGCGGACTGGTATGATTTTCAGCGCAAACATGAATTTTCACGCATCTGCCGCGACCCTGAAGTAAAAATGTGCGGACATGTGGTTTTGCGGCAGCCGCGGTTTAAACGCGAACCATTTTCCGAAGTCGGAGAAGGGATCGCAACGCTTGACAAAAGCGGGCTTGTCTACGAGGGCACAAGAGACGGCCGGGACTTCAAACTGGAAGTTTCGCTGGATAAATTGAACGCCCTTTTGTATGGGGCAGAATGCGATTTCGAGATCTATGACAAGGGGCAGTTTTACTATTTCGAACCGGACAACTTGTTGGAATGCGTGAAGTGGTCGGTTTTCGGAGAACAGCTCCATACCTATCATATTTCAGAAAAGCGGGATGCGGATGGAACAGTCGGAACAAAGCGGGATTAGAATCGGAAAACGCACTTTTATCAGCACGGTATGCATATTGCTGGCGGTGATGATCTGCGCCGGCGTATTGACTCTTGCGCTGCCTCAGAGCAGTTATGAGCGGGTGATCGTGAACGGCTACGAGGAGATCGTGCCGGAGTCTTACACGGTCACGGAAGGCGCAAAGCTGCCGGTCTGGCAGTGGTTCATGGCGCCGTTTGAAGTGCTCGCCGGAAGCGACGGCAAAATCGCGATCATGATCATCCTGTTCCTGATCTTCATCGGCGGCACGTTTTTGGTGCTGGACAAGAGCGGCGTAATGCGGTATATGCTGACTTCGGTTACGGCGAAGATGGGCAGGCATAAATACGCGCTGTTGGCCGTGATGACGCTTATCTGCATGGCGATCGGTTCGACGATGGGAATCTTCGAGGAATTTGCGCCGCTTGTTCCGCTTGCGGTCGCGCTTGCGCTGACGCTCGGGTGGGATTCGCTCATCGGGCTCGGGATGAGCATTCTGGCGGTCGGGTACGGCTTTTCGGTCGGAACTTTTAACCCGTTCAGCATTCTGGTGGCGCAAAAACTCGCAGGTCTTCCGGTCTTTTCGGGGCTGTTGTTCCGGGTCGGTTCGTTTTTGATTTTCTATGGCATTCTCTTTACCTTTTTATTTTTATATGCCAAAAAGATCGAGAAAAATCCGCAGAAGTCCCTGTGCTGGGAATCGGATAAGGTCATGCGGGAAAAATACCGTTATGACGCGCAGGACGGAACGCTAAACAATGATGCTCTGAAAAAGGCGTCGTTTGTCTTCCTCGGGGCGTTTGGGTTGATCTTCTTATACATTTCGGTTTCGTTAGTTTTGCTCTACGGCGGAAACGGCGCGCTGACCGATTATACGATGCCCATGATGGTGGTATTGCTGACCGCGGGCGGGCTTTTAGCCGGAAAGGTATCGAAATATACAAAGAAGGAGCTTTTGCGCGACTTCGGAAAAGGGATGCTCGCAATGGCGCCGGGCGCGCTGTTGATTATAATGGCGATGAGCGCAAAACAGATCGTGCTCGCGGGCGGGGTCATGGATACGATTTTGCACGGGGCTTATGAATTGATGAGCGGCGTGGGAAAATATCAGGCGATTTTGATCGTATTCGGCTTTGTGCTTGTGCTTGAGTTTTTCATCAGCAGCGCATCGGCCAAGGCTTTTATCGTCATGCCGCTGGTCATGCCGTTTGCGTCTTTGCTCGGGCTGACCCGGCAATCGCTTGTGCAGGGCTACTGTTTTGCTGACGGCTTTACGAATATGTTTTTCCCGACCAATGCCGCGCTTTTAATTGTATTGGGGCTTGTGAATATGTCCTACGGAAAATGGCTCCGTTGGGGATGGAAACTGACGCTTGCAACGGTTGCCGCCTGTGTAGGTCTATTATTACTTGCGGTTAAAATCGGGTACGGCCCCGCGTGATTAGACAACCCGGCTAAAAAACGGTAAAATTAAAGTCAGGAAATTTGAAAGGGCTCTATGATGGAACAGGCATACCAAAAGATCTATGCGTTTTTGGATGAAAACCGTAATAATATGATTGCGGATCTCTGCGAGTTGATTGCTTATAACAGCGTTCGGGGCGAAGCATTGCCCGGAAAGCCGTTCGGAGATGCGCCCGCTGCCGCGCTTGCCAAAACGGAGGAAATCTGCCGCAGAATGGGTCTTGCGGCGGAAAACCATGAGAATTACGCGCTGTCCGCAAAGCTGAACGAAAAGCCGGTGAAACTCGATATTTTGGCGCACCTGGACATTGTGGAAGCCGGGGACGGCTGGGACACCGATCCGTTCAAGGGCGTGATCAAAGACGGGAAAATTTTCGGGCGCGGTTCGTCCGACGATAAAGGGCCCGCGGTCGCGGCGATCTATGCGGCTGCTGCGGTCAAAAAATTCTGTCCGGAACTCTCCGGCAACTGCCGTCTGGTGCTCGGAAGTTCCGAGGAGACGGGAAGCGAGGATATCAAACACTTTTATGCGACGCATAAGAATGCGCCGATGTCGTTTTCTCCCGACGCCGAATATCCGGTCATCAACATCGAAAAGGGCGCATACGGGCCGAAATTCTCAGCGGAATGGGAATCGGACGTATGCTGTGCTTGTGAAGCGTGCATCGCAGGGATGCGTGTTTTAAAACTGGCCGGGGGCAAGACCAATAATATCGTACCCAAAACGGCATGGGCGCAGATTTTAATCCCGGTTCAGGGGGAAATCCTGATTGAGCTTTTGACCATCGCCTGCGAAAAAACCGGGAAAGCGACAGGAGCGGTTTTTGACATTAGACGGGAGTCGTCTGAAGTATACAGGGTCACCGTAACAGGAGAAGGCGCGCACGCATCGATGCCCGAACGAGGCAATAACGCCCAAACCGCGTTAATTAAGATGCTGGCTTCGCTGCCGCTTGCCGATTGCCGCAGTACCCGCGCGATCAAAGCGTTCAACGCGCTGTTCCCGCACGGAGATACCTCCGGGAAAGCACTCGGAATTGAACAAAAAGACGACATCTCGGGCGCGCTGACCTTGAATTTCGGGGTGCTCGACCTCGGGGAGAACGGATTTACCGCGCGCTTTGACAGCCGCGTTCCCATTTGCGCAACAGAAGAGACGGTCTCGAAACCTGTGGCTAAAAAACTTGCGGCGCTCGGATTCACGGTTGACACGCTTCAGATGAAAGCCGCGCACCACACACCCGCGGACAGCGAACTGGTCAAGACTCTTATAAGAGTTTATGAACAGCACACCGGAAAGAAGGGCGAATGCCTTGCCATCGGCGGCGGGACCTATGTCCACGATATCGAGGGCGGGGTGGCGTTCGGCTGCGAGATGCCCGGCGCGGATTACCACATCCACGGGCCGAATGAATACGCCATCATCGACGAGCTGATCAAAAGCGCGAAGATGTTTGCGCAGGCCATCTTTGAACTCTGTGTATGAAAAGAACATTTACCGAACGCTGCGGCCTTTCGCAGATTCAGATCATTATCGCACGGCTCTACGCCGCTGTTCCCTGTGACGCGGCTGAAGTGAAAAAGGTCTTTTTGGGGCTGCACTTCAATGAACTAAGTTCCGAAGAGAGCTTGCTGCTTGCGCAGGCCGCAGCGAGAAACGAATATGCCGGCGTGCCGCCGAAATTTCTGCCCAGACTCAGGGGCGTGCTGGCTTATCATGCAGCCAAAAACGCGGCGGTGATGAGCGAGACCGCGAAACTCATCGGCTATATCCGTGCAGAGGGCATTGACGTGCTATTATGCAAAGGGGCGGCAATCAAATGCTGTTACGGTCAAAACCGGATTCGACACATGTGGGACGCAGATTTTTCGGTAAAAAAACCGGATTTTAAGCGGGCTCTCGAAATTGCACGCGAAAACGGGTATACCGGGTTGGCGGCGCGTCATTCAGTCGATTTGCGCGGGAAAAACGGCAATTTAGCCGACATCCACAAAATATTTATGCGGGAATTACTGATTTCAGGGGACGATGCGGTCTGGAAGCGAGCGCTCCCCGCCGATTTTTACGGGCAAACCGTATTCGTACCCTGCCGGGAAGATTTGATCATTCAATTGATGGCCAATGCGGCGCTGGATTTTGCGCAGCAGCCGATCCCGTTTAAGTGGGTCGCCGATATGGTCAATTTGTTGCCTGAAGCAGATCCCGAAAAGTTGGTCGTTTATGCCAGGGAGCTCGGCGTGGGCGCGCAGGTGGGATCCTCGTTTGCAATTCTGAGCGGCGTTTTGCCGGATTTATGCGATTACGGGAAATTGATTTCGGGCATGAAAGAGAAAGATGATCACGTGATTCTGGAGCGGCTTGCAAAACTCGCATGCAGTTATCCGGTTTATCAGACCGGCTATCAAAAAAAAGGCATGCGCTACATAACCGCCTCGTTGAGGGCAAAATGGGATGAGCACTGTTATCTGTGCGGCAAGCGGCTGTTTTTATATCGGCTGTTTACGTTCCCCGCATTTTTAAAGAACTGCACGGGCGGAGAAGGCCTTATAAAAAGCTTCTTCGCGCGGCTTCGCAGGCACCGTGAGGCAGTAGGATGAGCGCCGTCTCGGAGCGGTTTAGTCAGTGCTGCGCGCGGTATGGAACCGAGCCCGCTGAGCGGTCAATAACCGTTGGCGGCGTTGGGCTGCATCTGCATTTCTCGGATCAGTTACTCGCGGAAACAACAAAAATATCGCTGAATTTTCCGGCGGTCGGCTCGGACTGGGATTTATATATTTATCGGGATCAATTTCCCAAGGCAGTCCGCAACAGGGAAGAAAACAGTTATTTATTTCACAGGGATGATGAACGCATATTCGGTACATTTGGCTTCGACACCGTTTTTGAGGTGGATTTTGCGGCAAAAGAAGGATATGTTTGCTTTGATGCGGACAAACCCGTACCGTTCGAATTTCAATGCCATCCGCTTCGGATTTTACTGCACTATATTATGCGCGTAAGCGGTAAATTACTGCTCCACAGCGCCGCGGTAGGGCTGGGAGATACAGGCGTAATGCTCTCGTCGTGCGGCGGGCGCGGAAAATCAACGCTGGCGCTCTCCTCGCTGATTTACGGGCTGGATTATCTCGGTGACGACTACATCATTTTATCCCGGAACAGCCACCGCGCCGAGATGCTGTATACCAGCGGATATCTGACGCCCGTATCTCTGCAAATGATGCCGACACTGAAGCCATATGCCTGCGCAAAGGACTCATCAAGAGACGATAAGACCCTTTTGGATCTGTCGGATTTTAAGAACAGTTTTTCAACGGGATTTACGGTCGGCGCAATCGTCTTTCCGCAGATCAGCGAATCAAATCAACCGGCAATCAAATCTGTTTCTGCGCAAATACCGACGGCGCATCTGGCTGTCTCCACCGCCGCGCAGATGCCTGATCCGGATAAAAATGAATTCATCGCAGCGGTTATGGGGGCAATCAAAGGAATTCCGACTTATCAGATCACGCTGACGCGCAATCTTGAGGCCAACAGCGCGGTACTCGCGCAGTTAATTAAAAAACTGAAAGAGGAGAAAAACAAATGAACTTTAAACTGAATCGGACGGAAATGTTTTTTGACCTTGCGGACGAACAGGCCGTTATCATCGACACAATGCAGGGGTACTATTATGCCGTCAACAGGTTAGGCTCCGTTTTGCTTGACGAAGTTTTAAAAGGCGGCACGCTTGAAAGCGCCGAAACGGTTCTGAAAGAACTCGGGGGGCCTGCCGATATCGGCGAGCAAATATGTGCGTTTTTCGATCGGCTCAAAGAATATCGGATCATTTTGGAAGATGACGGTAAGGGAGAAGTACATATTCCGCAAACAGCCGTTACCGACGGATTTAAGCTCGAGATTACGCAGTTTGAAGATATGGCTGATCTGCTGACCGCAGATCCGGTTCACGACGTAGACGAGGACATCGGCTGGCCCGAAAAAAAGGACACGCTGTAATGGATGCGATTCTGAAGATCAAATGAAAACAAAGAAATAGAAATTCAACTGAGGTGGAAGCATGCCGAAAATTTCTGTTTTAATTCCTTCTTACAATTACGGGCGTTTTTTGGGGAATTGTCTTGATTCGGTATTTGCCCAAACTTACCGTGATTTTGAAGTCATTGTCGCTGATGACGGTTCAACCGACGATACCGAAGAGATTACCCGTTCATACCCTGTGCGCTATTTTAAACTCGAGCACAGGGGTATTTCTGCAACGCGAAACTTTCTGCTGGAGCAGGCAGCGGGCGATTTCATTTCATTTGTCGACTCCGATGATATATGCATGCCCGAAAAACTGGCGGTGCAGATCGCTGAATTTAAAAAAGATCCGGACCTACAAGCGGTTTTCAGCGCGGTCGAAATCTGGATTGATCCGGAAGTTCGGGAAGTAAATGAATGTGTTGCGGCGGAGTCCGAGAACGTGACGCTCTATTTTCCGAGTGCTTTATTCAGAAAAGAAGCCGTTGAACGCTGCGGAGAATTTGATGAAACTTTACGTATCGGTGAGGATACCGCTTACATGTCAAAGTTTCATCTTCTCAATTTAAAGTATTCGGTCTTGCCCCTGAAACTATACCGACGCCGGTTTCACAATAACAACACGATATATACCCGTAATGCGATAGAAGATCGGGAGCTGTTATTAAGAATCGTCAGGAACATCAGGAGAAATCTGAATGAAAAATAAGATATCCGTTATTATACCGCTTTACAACTGCGAAAAATATATCACCGAAGCCATCGGAAGCGTTAAACGGCAAGGCGTTCCGACGGAGATCATCGTGGCCGATGACGGCTCAACTGACGGCGGGCCGCAGATTGCGGAAGAGTTGGGGGCTAAGGTACTGCGACAGCAGAGAAAACGAACCGCTGCAGCACGCAATGCCGGATTTGAAGCGGCAAGCGGTGAGTACGTTCTGTTTTTGGACAGCGACGATGTCTTAAGCGATGGCGCACTGGCTGCTCTCATGGCCGGGTTTGATTGCAAAACCGATGTAGTATTCGGTAAAATTACCGAATTTATTTCCGAGGAACTGCTGCCGGAGGAAAAAGAAAAACTTCGTCCGAGGACAGAGCCTTTTTCCGGACAATATATCGGCTGTGCATTGCTGCGTCGCAAAGTCGCGAAAGAGACTCCGTTTGATGAAACGTTAAAAACAGGAGAAGCGATTAAATTTACGCAGGCTGTTCGGGAGAGATTTCGGGTGAAACCGATAGAGACGGTCACAATGAATCGCCGCTTACATATGACCAATACCGGGCGCATCGAAAAATCGCAGGAGATGAAGGATTATGCTGCGCTGATCAGAGAGCGTATCAGACAGAAAGTTTAACGATTTGTATCCGTAAGAAAACCGTTCGGGATCAACCCGGGCGGTCTTCTGTTTTTGTAATTCATTACAATTTGCATTTCGATAATTTAATAAGAAATATCAAATTTTATAGAGTTTCATCACTCTTCCGATAATTTAGTTTACAAAGATACCGGATACATTTGGGGTATTTTTCACCGAGGGAAGTGATTACAAAACCGCATCTGCGATAAAAACCGATAGCGTCGTTGTCTGTTTCGGCGGTGATTTGAGCGCAGTGAAGAGATTGGGCCGCATAAGTGATCAACTTCGAACCGATTCCTTGATTTCGGCAATTCGGTATGACGGCGATGCTCATGATTTCGAAAGATTGTGCACCATGATTTGTTAAAACGATAGTGCCAAGAGGTTTTTCTTTATCGAAACAGGCGAAAACGGAGACGTCGGGATCTGCTTGATAAGCGGCAGCACGTAAAGCAAGTTTTTCCGGCGTCGGCAGATACATGCTCAAGGTGAAGACGGAACGGATTGCCGGTTCGTGCAGGCGGTTTTTGATATTGATGATTGTCATAAATAACTCCATATGTCACTTTTAAACGGAATCATACGCATGTTTTTTTCTTTTGCGAAGAAAAACCCAAAGGGCGATTGTAATGATAAGAACTGAAAGACATGCACAAGCAATCCATAAAATTGCCTTGAGAGAAGAATCGGACGCCCCGAAAGCTGATGCAGCCATCAGTTCGGCGTTTGGAATCGTCTTTGTCGTGATCACATATTCGGACATGGTGTTGTTTTGATATGTGACAATGCCTTTTTCGCCGACTGTGAGTCCTTTTGCAATCAGAGTGAATGTGCCGGAAGACGCATCGAATTTGTAGACATTGACCGTTTCGCCCGCAGAAAGTGTTGTTGAAACGGAGAAGGTCGCGGTACCGGGAAGCGCACCGTGGTGTTGGAATCCGTAAGTGAAGCTCTTGTAATCCGAACCGATTTGATCCAGCATGGTTTTTTCGTGTACCGCGTGAGTGAATCCGATGTTTATTAACTCTTGTTCGTCGGCTGTTTTAATCTCTTTTCCTGCAAAGGTGATGTCTGCGCCTTCCTGCCGGAAGGTGATAGACGCTCCGGAATTGCCTTTCAATACGGTAAAATATGCGCCCGAAACGACGGTGCCGGTTTCAGTAGTCAATTCAACCGAGTACGCGCCGCCCTTTTTGCCGTTGATTTCGGCGACAAGCGCTCCGTAGTCCAGTACCGATGTCTGCCGGTCGATGGGATTGACAAGGCCGATATCGTTTGCACCGATTTGCCGGACGGTGTTGTATCCGTTTTTATATGCCGCCATTTCTTCGCTGACGACGTTTTGCAGATTTGCCTTGAGTTTCTCCAGTTCCTCGGTTGAAAGCGGCAGTGTCGGGGCGGATGGGTCGTAATAATGATACCGGTCGCAGACGGGCGTGTTGTCGCTCATAATGACCGTTTTGCTCATATAAATCCTATTTTGACCGGAAAGGTTTGTTCCCGTCAGGTAGGAAGTATTCATCATCGTCGCAAGCGTGATCGTGATGGATGTGTCCCAGTGGATGAAATATGCGCCGTCGCAAGTTTCCCGGTCATGGGTATAGACGTCTTTGGGATCATCACATCGGATAGTCAAGTTGTTGGGTGGTGTTTGACCGGCGAACAAGTCCGGCACAACGGTCTGAACCGGTTGATTGCCCGGATTGATTTTGGCAATCGGCACAACGGCGGAGGCCGTATCGGTGTATCCGGAGCTGGAAAAGCCGGTCTTGCGGGAGAGAAGGGGCGTTGTCACTTCCAGTGTGCAGGTTCGCTGATCCGAACCTGCGGCGTTGCTCGCCTTGACGATGAATTCGTAGGAACCCGTTTTAATGCCGTCCGCGGTTCCGCCTTTGACATGCAGTATACCCGTGGAGGCGCCGATTGTGACCTCAGCCGGGACGGGGATGCGGGCGTTCACCGCCTCCAGCGACCACACGATTGGTGCACTGCCTGTGGCTTTGAGCTGCACTGTATAGTCGGCAGTGAAGCGGGACATGGAAAATTTGTATCCGTCTCGCCTGTTTTCCAATACGGGTGCAGTGAGCGGCGCTACGACAAGGGTGCATTCGTGCTGGTCGCTCCCTGCGCTGTTGACTGCTTTTATGACAAAGGTATAAGTGCCGGGGGCGACGGATTTAACCGCTTTCAGCAAGCCGGTAGAAGTGTCGATGGAAACGCCGGTCGGTGCGGGTTTACCGCCGGATAAAGCCAGTTCCCAGGTGATGGGCGTGCTCCCCGTGGCCTTGAAAGCGACGGTCAGATCCTTGCTGCCGTCCATGGTGAGATAGGTGTTATATTCGTCCGCGTAAATCACGGGAACTTGCTGCCCGGACACGGAAGAAGATACTGACGCAGAGGAGACCGATGATTCGGACGGTTTTGAGGATGAAGTCACCGTATTCTCCGTGACCGTGAGGGTAAAAGTTTGGCTGTCGGGCGGGGAGGAATCGTTGCCCTTTTTGGGGTCTTTTCCATTCAAAACCGAAAGGGCAATACCCTCTTTTGCGTGGATGGTAAAGACATATTCACCGGGGCTGAGGGTTTGAGGGATATATAACAATCCGGTTTTTTCATCGATCCAGACCCGCCGGGGCGCGCCTTCCAAACTGAACCGGGGTAAAAATCCGTCGGCTGTCACCTGAAAGGATGACTCGACCCCGGCAGAGACCTGCGTGTGGTCTTTGCTGGTGATTTTAATCGGGTTGGGGTGTTCCTGCCACACCCATTGCACGGTCACGCGCTGGGCGTAAAGCGCCGTTCCGTCTGGATTCCCCTCGGCCGCAGGAATGAGCGTAAGAGGACCCTGCCGAACCGTTGTGACAGGATTTTGCCCGTAACCCTTGTAGTCCTGCGAAGAAAATCCGGTCACCGCGTAGGACAGCATATCCGCCGTGACCGCGCGGGTTCCGTTCAGGTTCGCGATCCAGATGTATTCATCGTATTCCATTTGATTGACGACCTTGCCGCCTTCGGTCAGCGTTTTTTGGGAATCCTTTACGGCATTCAACGAGCGGGTGATCTGAAACTCCGGCATTCCCGGTGTGATACCGTAAAATGTGACGGGTCTGACCGCGTAGTTGATTTGCAGGTATGCAAATACGCCGATCCAGGCGGGCGGATAAACCGGGGCGTATTTTGCTTCTCCGTTTTCGTAATAGAGAAATTGCTCGCCCGTCTGTTCGAGCACATCAATCACACCGGGAGCGTGCGTATTGCCGTCTTTATCCCGATAGGGGTTGCGGGTGTCGAATACGCCTTTCTCGTCGGTATCGGTGCGGGCTGTCCCGCTGACAGTGTATGCGCGGTGTTTGGCGGAGGTCTCCATGCCGTAATCGTTAAACGGAGAGACGAAAATCGGGCCTTGATAATAGGTCAGTTCGGTCTGTTCCTCATCGGGATTCAAGCGGTTTGCGTCCCATATGATCGTACGCACGGGTTCCACTTTGCCGGTGATATAGTCGTTGAACAGATCTGTTTGGGTGATGGTGATGTCTATAAAAGGCAGAATCGGTTTTGCCGGCCCGACAAAAAAGGTCTGCGGTACAGTGTTCCCGTTCTTGTCTTTTACCTGCCCGATGAATTCCAGCCAGATTTGATCCCCTTCGTAGCAGATGTCGGGGTTTTCTTCAAAGAATTCGCCCTCGATGTTGGTCTCGGAAAATCCGGTATCGGGATAAGTGCGTAACCGCTGTGTGAGCGGGGTTTTCACGTCCGCTTTTGCCGCCGATAAAATCGTCTCACGTTTCGCGGCGTCAAAGGAACCGATCAGTTTTTTCGGTATAATCCAAATACGATAATCCAAACCAACGGAGGATAGATAAGCGCCGCCCGTTTGCGTCGGTTCTTCTTCGATCAGGCCGCCGACACGTCCAGGACTGATATAGGTCTCTAAAAAACTCACCCGATAGCCGTGCATGTCGGGCTGCTGCTTTTTATAAATCGTCGGACGAGCGGTTAAAAGATTAAAGTTTTCGTCCGCGAGTGTGACATAGATGTCGATGCTGGCGTATAGCTCGACATCCATCATAGAACCGTCCGAGTCCACATTGACGCCCGCTCCGAGCAGTACGCCCGCACCCGCCAAATCAAAGCCGAACAGCTCTATGCCGAGCATCGGACCGAATTTGATAAATCCGTTGATCTGACCGTTCAACCCGCAGTCGCCGGAGAGTTTGGGCGGCTCCGGTTCAAAGATCGGTTGAAAACTGGTGGGAACATATAAAAAAGTGCCGCCTTTGATGCCCATTTTACACGAGCTGGTCTCCCGCGCCTCGATATCCAGTCGGATTGTGCCGTCCATTCCGATGACGGCGAAAACGCCGCCGTATACAGAGCCGATGCCGAAAGGAATGTCAATGCCGAGAATCGGAACGCGGATTTCCTCGTGAACTTCCGCGTCCAAGGTGGCGACGAGATAGCACTCCTGCTGTAGCGTCAGGGATATCTCGTAGCCGCCGTTGCAGGAATACCGCCCGGTCAATTGGATGCCGCCGATGGCAATACCGCCCGAAAGCCCGACATAAATAGTGGAATTACCGACCTTCCCCTGCACGGCAGGGACATCTTTAAAATCCAGCTCAATCAAATTATCGCCCGTTAAGTACTTGAATTTTTTATCGCTGTCATCCACGGTTGAGAGCGGTTTTACGGCGAGCTCCACATTCGGCGCAAAACCGGTGATGTTGGCTTTGTTGAGCTGCACGGTATCTTCTTTCAGTTCGAAATTGCCGACTATCTCGTGCAGTTCGGGTTTCGTGACCGAATACGTGCCCTCCAGCGGTTTTACCAACTTATTCAGCTCCGGGTCCGAATCGAAGATGCCTGTATATTGGGTTTCAGACGAGATTTTAAAAGCGGTGCCGGCCGCCTCATCGACAACCACCGAACCGTTTTTAAGGACTTTTCCGGCGGCGTTGTCCAATACCGCTTTTGAGATATAACCGCCTTTTTCCACGATGCGCCCGGGCGAGAGCTTTTGTTCGGTGCTTCCGGATAAAAGCTGCCCCGCGTCTGCGAGTTTTTCGGAGATATGATCAATCTTGGTGACACCGGGGGAAAGCGTGTATTTGATTTTGTCTTTGGAAAATGTAGCGGGTTGTTCGCCGCCCACTTGTGCGAGCCATTTGGCAGTTGCGGGTAAAAAATCATTCTCAAACGCGGTTTCAGACGGCAGACCTTTCAAATCTCCGGAGGTATAAATCGATGTTTTAAATGCATCCGTAAAGGTCACGCCAGCAGCTGGCGCAACAGCTGCAAATACCGATAATGAAGGGGCAAGGGTAGTTCCCAAAAGGAAGAGCGATACCAGCAATGCAAAAAATCTTTTCATAATTGACCCCCTCTGTTCTTGTAGGTACATCGATTCATTTAATTGCGGACAGTATCCAACACTTGTATTTTAGCACAATGAAATCCGGTTGACAAGAGCATTATAAAACCCGAGGACGAACAACAAGTCGATCCTCGGGTTGCGGTTTATGACTGTACGGGATAAAAATAAGGAGTTTTTGCCGCGACAGATAGTCCTATGGTTGCTAACGTTCGATTTTGATCTCTACATCTTTGGGCAGTGCGAGACCGGCTTCGACTTCCATCGCTTTGAGCATGGCGGTGCAGACCGGGCAGGCGGTATGTTTAAGATGCGGGGACATGACACGATAGATTTCGGTCTCGCAGGATTTTTTAAACATCTCGATAAGCGGGTCCATCGGCTCGAGTCCTTTTGCACCCGACATCACCATGGGGCAGTTGCTTTCTACTTTGAGTTCGATCAGATCGTCGTCGTTGGCAGTTGCGGTGATCGTGGTCTCGAAGCCGCAGATACCGGATTTGACATGCGCTTTTGCCATGGTTATTCACCTCTTTCTTATGATAATGATATTTCCGCGTGCAGGGCATCTCCCGTAAGCGGAATCAACAAGCCGTCGCCCTCGGGCTTTGCGCCGGAGAGTTTCGGGGTGACTTTGTCCGGGGTGCGGACATGTAGGAAAATGCTTTCGAGCGGAATATGGCCGGGTTTATGGGTGAAGTCAAAGAGCAGCGTAGAACCTTTGCGTTTGAGGGTATAACTGACATCCCCGAAATCGGTGCGGATGTCTTCGATATGAATGTGTTCCCCGTCGGCCATCCACTCGCGCGGCAGCATGCGGGCGATGTGAAGCATATTGCCTTTTTCGGTCACAAGACCGTCACGGATAAACTGCATTAAGGCGTTAGGGGTAAAGGTGTGTTGGATATCACCCGTGATCTTGGTCGCGCCGGGTTCGGGCATGCGCTCCTCGCACCAGGTGAACAGCGGCGTTCCGTGATTGAGAGTGATCGGCAGATAGGCAGCGGCTTCGTCGATCTCGCCGCGCGCGATATGGCCTCTTGCGATCTGATCGAGCGCCATCGCGACCCAAAGGCCGCCTTTCATCCAGCCGAGATCGACCGGAACGCCGCCTTCGCTGCGGGTACGGGTCAAATGGCGCATCGTGCCCTCGGCAAGCGGATCGAACGGACTTATCAGATCGACGCCTTCCATAAACGGAAGCACTGCACCGAACCGACTGCCCGAGGTCTTGCCGGGTACAGCGGGAATCCAGCGGTAGCCGTCCTCCTCAATCGAGCCGCGCTGCATGGCCTCGTAGGTGCAAGCCCAGAGGTCGTCAAGTTCGGGTTGCAATTCCGCGACAATTTCAGGTTGATTTAAAACTTTGGCGGCATAAATAACGTCTTTGAGGGTTTGGCAGTGGGCGACGCTCGCCATATAGAAATGGCCGAAATAGTCATCGCCGTCCATCAGGCCGCCGTCACCCATGCTGCGCGGCAGCATGCCGTAATAGAGTACCTTTTCGCCGTTTTCATCGGTGATTTTGGTTTTATTCCGAGCGTTCTTAATATACCGGCAATGCGCAGCCATGCGCTCCATCGGGATTTTAAGGGAGTTCTTGTCGCCTGTGAGTTCGTAATAGCGGATATAAAAGTGCATACGGTACATCTGCGTCCACAAAATGTGATGGCCCCAGACGCGCACATCGTCCCAGCGGCCGTTCGGCTCCTGGAACAACATCAGAATGTCGACCATCTCGCTTGAGATGTTTAAAAAGCCAAAGGAGGCCAGTATCTGTGAGGCGATGGTCGGCTCGACGGTGTTGGTGGCGCGGTACATATCCGAGCCCGCGACTCCGCCTATGTAACCTTCGATTGCGCGCTCACGCATGACAAAGATGTCGGCAAAGCAGGCGTAAAAAGCATCCTCGATCATCTTGTCGGGCAGCTCAATTTTACTGGCCTGTTCAAAGATTGCCGCCCATTTCGACAGACCCCATTCGATCTCGGCGTCCCAATCACGGCTTGTCCGCTCCTCGAGCGAATCGAAGGTGATTTTGCGCGGGATAACGAGATATAAAACACGTTCTTCGCCGGGTGCAAGCGTCACGCCCATGCGGGCTTGGCGCACTTTTTTTGGCTTGATATCGTCGCCTCCGATGCAGAAAGCCAACACGCGGTCGGCACGCTCGTTCATATGAGGTAGCAGAGCATTATAACGGGCGTCTTCCTCCATCCAAAGGAGGTTGAAGCAAAAATGCTTGGAAAGGGCGTTGATGTCGAGTTCGACCGGTTCGTTGCCGGTATTCGCGGCTGTGATGCGCATTGCCATGGCGTCGCGGCAGGGAGCGGTGAAGGTATGTATGGAAGCAGAGTTACCCGAAAGCGTGCATTCCAGCGCGGGATAACGGTTTTGATAGCGCTGATACGCAGTTGTTTTCATCGGCTCCCCGTTTTCGGTGGCGGAGACATTGATGATCCAATCGATGCGCGGCCACGCGAACGCGCCGAACGGCACCTTCGTCAAATCGCCGTCGGACCACGAGAGCGTGATCTGGTCGTCGTTTACATCGGCGAGCAGCTTAAAGCCATCGGAAGGAAGGCATACGGTCAGCCGGTGGGGAAATCCGAAAGCATGGGAAAAATCGATTTGAGTGCGCATAAAACCTCCTGCGTGCGAAAGGTCTTTCACACGTGATATCATGAAATTCGGTTGAATTTTTCAAGAAAAAACACTGCTCCCCGCCATGTCGTAGATGCGGGTTTTTGATAACCTGCCTAATTTCTTAAACAGGAGGGATGCCGCCGACCGGGTTTGTGCTTCCAACTTCCGCGCGCGGGGCGCGGGAGGCCTGCATTCCTGCCGGCCGAGAAGGCATCCGATTACGAGAAGTTGTAGGGTTATAAAAACCGCAATTCGCATACATGGCAGGGAGAAAGCGAATTCGAAGAATTCGCTTTACATGGATATTTTGTTTTGCAAGAATATCTCTTGCGAGATATTCTTGATGCGCTGAATAGGGCTTAGTTAGAATTCGCTTGGCAGGAATGTCTCTTGTGTGACATTCTCGGCATTGATATTATGCACAGAGTTTAGAATTATTCGTCGGCGTCCTTATCCTCGTCTTCATCTTCATCGGATTCGGGTTCTTCTTCAAAAGCGGCTTCAAAAGCGGCGGAGACCCGCTCAAATTCTGCGTCGTCTTCGATGATCTCGAAGATTTCTTCCCCGTTTTCTTCGATGACTCGGACGATATAGACGTCTTCATCGTCATGGTCATGGTCGCATTCATCATCATTGCAGACGGGCAGAAGTGCCGCGTAGTGTTCTCCGTCGAGTTCGAGTTCCCGAATGATCTCAAATTCGTATTCGGTGCCGTCCTCATCGGTGAGGGTGACAAAGTCATTGCCGTATTCTTCGCTCATGATGGTTACCTCCGCAAATAAAAAAGTTAAGAGATGATTTTGATGACATTGACGGAGCCCGGACGCAGATAGAGATATTCGCTTAGCGGGCTGAGAACACCTGTCTGCGCATAATCGCTGTTTTCGTCAGTGACAAAGAAACGCGCTTCGTGCTTCTTGGGGAGCCCTTTGATATCGAATTTATATTCGCGCGCGCAGCCGGTATAGTTGGCGATCAGAATTACCTTTCCGGCATCGGACTTGGCTGCGAGTATTTCGACGCCGTCGGCGCTGCCGGTACACTGAACTTGATTCATTCCCGCGGTTTCATGAAATGCCGCCAATGCATAATAGGGCTTTTGGGGGACGCCGTGCCGGTCGAATCCGGATTCCCAGAGACCGCCGTCATCGTTGCGGTAGAAGTTCGCAATTTGAACCGGCAGGTTTTGAAAAATGATCATAGCGCCGAGGATATAACTTGCCGCCCGGGCGCTTTTCATATCTTCAAACAGGGCCGCGCAGAAGTGTTCCCCGTTCGGGTCGCCGAGTTTACGCCAAATGTCTTCGAATTCCCAGATATAATTATATTCGGTACAAAGCAGTTCGAGATCGGAATAACCGCTTTTTTCGAGGGTCTTTGTGATATAGTTTACGCGGTCGCGCAGCTTTTTGAAACTGTCTCCGTAGGCATGGAACGAAAAAAAGTCAAAGGCGTGCGGGAATTTTTTAAGTGCTAAGAGAAAGTTTTCGAAAAAGACCCTTCGGGACGGCTCGTCGACCGCGCAGGAGGCGTATCCGCCGATTCTGAGCGCGGGGAACCGCTCTTTTAGTATGGACGAAGCGGTGCAGTAGAATTCGTAAAATTGTTCGGGAGTTCCGCTCCACTGACCCGCCATGGCCATATTGGGGTTTCCGAGGTCGGCGTCAGGTTCATTCCAGATCTCCCAATACTCTATATCGTAGGAGAATCCGTTTGCCCAGCCGAGGTTATAATGCTCAATGATTTTGCAGCAGATGCGGGCCCATTTTTCGTAATCCTTCGGGGGACGGTTGTGGAAGCGGAACGGGCCGCCCTCCATACTGCTGCCGAGCCGATAGATGACGTCCATGCCTGCGTCTTTGATCGATTTCAGGTAATAATCGGTCGGAGCAAAAAAGTAATTGCCCGGATCGTTTTCGTCGGCGTCAAAATCGGGAAAGACCGCATGGACGTCGACACAGGCGAGATTGCCGATGTAACTGTCGTGCATGCGGGTATAGGGCGGGCTGACCCGCTTAAAATACTTCGCCGTGCGGAAAGTCGGCGCATTGCAGGTGCCGTTGACTGGCTTGATCGGCCCGATAATTTTATCGAAATCGATGGAAAAATCGGATTTAATCGGGCGGTATTGATATTGATTGAGCAATATCTCCATATAATTTATTGTTGTGCGACTCCACCGTAGAACACGATGTCGATGCTGTTGATCACGACATCTTCGACCGGTTTGTCGTTTTCATCGGTCTTGACCGCCGCAATTTTATCCACTGTATCCATGCCGTAGAAAATGAAGCCGAAGACGGTGTGTTTATAATCGAGCGAAGGTGTTCCGCCGTATTGGCGGTAGACATCGATGACCTCGCTTGAGAAGCGGGACGGAATCTGCTGCATCTGAGAGATCAGGTCATCGGTGACTGTGTCGAGCTGTACGACGAAGAACTGGCTGCCGTTGGTATTGGCTCCGGCGTTTGCCATAGAGAATGCGCCGCGGAAATTGCGGGCATCGGTGCTGAATTCATCGTTGAATGCATGACTCCAGCAACTGTCGCCGTAATAGCCGGTGCCGGTCGGATCGCCGCCTTGAATCATGAAGTCCTCAATGACCCTATGGAAGATGATGCCGTTATAATAACCGCCGGTCGCAAGTTCTTTGAAGTTCGTCACGGCGAGCGGTGCGGCTTTCGGGAAAAAGCGAATGCAAAAATCGCCCATTGAAGTATGCATGACGGCGATTTCTTCGCCGACATCGGGCTCGCCGTAAAGGCCGAAGTTGTAATTGAGGATCTTGTCTTTTGCTTCCGCGGGAAGCGTAACGGTCTGGGTGGCATAAGCCTTGTCGGAGACCGAAGGTGTGCTTGAGGTTTTGCCGTCGATAATCACGGTTTTGTCACATCCCACTAAAAAAATAAAGATTACGAGAGTCAGCGCGAAGAGTTTTTTTGCCATGTTCGAGTACCATCCTTTATTCGATAATATCCGATTAAACGCCGAGAATTTGATTGAGTCTGTCACGGGTCGTCAAAATATATTCGTCGGTGCGCGGATATTGTTCAAAAGTGAGCGTGCCGTCCGGGTCGATCAGCTTTATCACAGCGGATTTTCCGATTTTGGCTGCAGCGGCGTTGAACGCGCGCAGGTCGCACAAGGCCTCGTAAAAATGCAGGTAATGCAGCGAGAGCACCGGGCCGTCTTTACCTGGATAGACTGAGAACGCATCGCCCGCCGGGAAGACGCTGTCGCCGTCGGTATCGCGCCACGGGTCAAGCGATGAAATCGAAAGATGGGAGTTCCAGAAGTTATAACCCCACTGCAAAAATCCCGCGATGTCGTATTTGAACAGCTGGCTCGCAATCACGCGGGTGCGGCGTCCGGGCATCGCGATAAACCGATTGCTGACTTTGTCGCCCTGACCGCAGCAGTAGTATACCCACAGATCGGGCACTTTTGCCGAAATAAACGCTCCGGCATGATCCGTGGCTGCCACCGGTCTTTTTAATAGCCCGTCTTTATAATAATCCAAATTGCTCAGCGCGTCAATAATTTTTTCCGCCGGAATGAATTCCCGAATCAGCGCCGCGCCGTCTTTATAGTTTTCAACGGAGGTCTCGTTGGGCTCGTCGGAGACATGAAAGACGCAGCTGTCCCAGATGCCGGTGTTTTTTAAATACGCGGTCAGAGCCGTTAAAAACTGTCGCAGGAACGATTTGTATTCGGGACCGTGCGCGTCGGTCTCCCAGCCGAAGATACGCTGCTGCCTGCCGTTCTGCTCCGCAATGATTTTCGGCGCGTTTTTTGCGCCCCACTGGGTGAACAGGTGGGAGATTTCAAAATATTCCATTCCGGCGCGTTTGGCGGTTTCGATCCAGCGGGAGAGCAGGGTGAAGTCAAACTCGTATTTACCGTGATTTGATTTTACAGCGATCAGTTGAACGGTCGGGCGTTCGGTGCCGATTCGCGTGTCTAATGCAGGGGTGAAGACCGGCGTCAGTATCATATTCTGCCCGTGGGCGGCGGCGGTTTTCATGTATTTTTCGATCAGTTCCCAATGTTTTTCCGAGAAGATGGGGACGCCGTAATACTGTGCGATGCAGTCGGAATGGAACCACTGGGTGTTGATGAGTTTTTGTTTGGGCAATTCAAATCCGATCAAATCGAGATCGAATTGGACCGCGGTCAGTTCGCCGTGTTCGCTGTCGCCGAAGGCAAACATCAATTTGTGCGTCCCGGGTTCGGGGCGGAATTTCGCCAGATCGACACTGACGAGCAATGAGCGCCATTCCTGATTGACCGCCGCAAGTTCGCCGCCTTTTTCAAACGGAAGCAATGCGTCGGGCAGCAAACCCGGTGAACGGGTGATATAATCGCCGTCATCGACATTTGGGTAACAGGGCAGTTTGACCGGAACGAGTTCAACCCGAAAAAGCGAAACCGCTTCGGCAAGGTCTCCCGCGACGCCCACGGTATAATAACCGCGCATGCTGTCGGGGCTTTGCAGCGTATAAGCAATTTGAAACGAGAACTTTTCTCCGTTACAGGCCGAAAACCGCTCGAAGCCGCCTTTTGGTTCGGCTTTCGGCAGGACTTTTTCAAGCGAAGAGCAGGTTTTCAACAAAATCGGCATCGTAGGGTTCCTTTCATGCTTAAGGTAATGTAGGGGCGAACTGCGTTCGCCCGTCAGAATGCCCTGAAACGATGAGTAATGGCGGGCGAACGCAGTTCGCCCCTTCATTATCATCATTATTTTTCTTCATTGCTCCTCATTCGCTCCGCAGCATTTTTTGTACTTTTTGCCGCTGCCGCAGGGGCAGGGATCGTTGCGGCCGACTTTTTTGCCCTTGTTGACCACAGTTGAAACGGCCTTCTTTTCCTTGGGTAATTTTTCGCCGTGGACAGCTTCGGAGGGTTTCGCCAGCTGAGTTCGCTGCATCGGAGCCGCGGGACGCGGCATGACGGTCAGAATCGCGCGTACGGTATCTTCCCGGATGATGGCGACCATCGCGTCGAACATCTCAAAACCCTCGACACGATATTCGACCACCGGGTCGCGCTGGCTGTAGGAACGCATATAGATACCCTGTTTGAGATCGTCCATCGCATCGATGTGATCCATCCACTGGCGGTCGACATTTCGCAGCAATAAAATGCGCTCAACTTCACGCATGTTTTCTCCGAAAATCTTTTCGCGCTTTTCGTATTCAACGTCGGCGCGTTTTTGCAGCAGGTCGATGAAGCCCTGTTTGCCCATCTTGTGAATGTCCTGCGGGGTCAGGTCTTTGAAGTCGTTATCGGCGCACAGCCACCCTTTGAAGTGCTCGCGCAGCCCGTCGACGTTCCAATCGGCGCTTTCGCCGTCGGAGATGAAGGTGCCGACGCCGCTCTCGATACACTCGGTGATCATATTCGTGATGACCGGTTTCAGATCTTCGCCGTTCAAAACGCTTCTGCGCTGACCGTAGATGATCTCGCGCTGGCGGTT
The DNA here is from genome assembly GCA_035353335.1 of Oscillospiraceae bacterium. NCBI lineage: Bacteria > Bacillati > Bacillota > Clostridia > Eubacteriales > Oscillospiraceae > Oscillospiraceae bacterium. The sequence goes on from DAOPZJ010000007.1 coordinate 38,055, forward strand.
CATAACGTCGTCGAATTGCAGAACACTCTTGCGGGTCTCAAAGTTGCGCTCCTCGACGCGTTTCTGGCAGTTTTCGATCAGCTTGGAAAACATTCCGGCTTCAATGGGCTGATCCTCGGGGATTTTTAGCGTCTCCATCATATTGGTGAGCCGCTCGCCACCGAACAGACGCATCAGGTCGTCTTCAAGCGACAGGAAGAAGCGGCTTTCACCGGGGTCACCCTGACGGCCCGAACGGCCGCGCAGCTGGTTATCGATACGTCGTGACTCATGGCGCTCGGTGCCGACAATAAACAGTCCGCCAGCCGCGACGACTTCCTGCGCGGCATCGGAGATTTCGGCTTTATGCTTCTCCAAAAAGGCACTGTACTTTTCACGGGCGGCGATAATCTCGGCGTCGTCTGTCTGGGAACGGCTTACCGCGTTTACGATCATCTCATCCTCGAAGCCCTCTTTGACCATGTCGTTGCGGGCCATGTATTCCGCGTTGCCGCCGAGGATGATATCGGTGCCGCGCCCGGCCATATTGGTCGCGATCGTGACCGCGCCTTTTTTACCGGCCTGCGCGACGATCATCGCCTCGCGCTCGTGGTGCTTGGCGTTCAGGACTTCGTGTTTGACGCCCCGGCGCTTAAGCATTCCGGAGATGATTTCCGATTTTTCGATGGACACCGTGCCGACCAGTACGGGTTGTTCTTTTTCGTGGCAGGCAATAACCTGTTCGACGATGGCCTCATATTTGGCTTTTGTGGTTTTATAAAGAACGTCGTCGTGGTCGTCGCGGATCATCGGCTTGTTGGTCGGGATCTCGATGACGTCAAGCGAATAAATATCCCGGAATTCCTGCTCCTCGGTCAGCGCAGTACCCGTCATACCCGAGAGTTTATTATACAAGCGGAAGAAATTTTGGAAGGTGATGGTCGCAAGCGTTTTGGACTCGTTCGCGACCTTGACGCCTTCTTTGGCTTCGATCGCCTGGTGAAGTCCGTCATTATAACGGCGGCCATACATCAGACGTCCCGTGAACTCGTCGACGATAATGACTTCGTTGTCTTTGACGACGTAGTCGACGTCGTTTTGCATGATTCCGCGCGCGCGAATCGCTTGATTGATATAATGGGAGAGCGAGCTGTTTTCGGCATCGGAGAGGTTTTCGACGTTGAACGTCTTTTCCGCTTTTTCGATGCCGTTGGCGGTCAGGGTGGCGGTCTTGTGCTTTTCATCGACGACATAGTCGGCGTTGGCGAATTGCTCGGTGTCCTCCATGTCCTGTTTGTCGTCGACTTCTTTGATCTTGATCACGCGCAGGCGTTTGGCGAAATCGTCGGCGAGCAGATACATCTCGTTGGATTCTTCGGCCTGGCCCGAGATGATGAGAGGTGTTCTCGCTTCATCGATCAAAATCGAGTCGACCTCGTCGACGATGGCGAAGCTGTGGCCGCGCTGCACCATCTGGGCTTTCTGAACGACCATGTTGTCGCGCAGATAGTCGAAGCCGAACTCGTTGTTCGTGCCGTAAGTGATATCTGCGGCGTAGGCCTTTTTGCGCTCGTCGTTCGGAATATCATGCAAAATCAGACCTACGGACATGCCGAGGTAGTTATAGAGCCGCCCCATCCACTCGCCCTGGAATTTGGCCAGGTAATCGTTTACGGTGACAATGTGAACGCCGTTGCCGGCAAGCGCGTTCAGATAAGCCGGCATGGTCGCGGTCAGGGTCTTGCCTTCGCCGGTCTTCATTTCGGCGATACGGCCCTGATGCAGCACGATGCCGCCGATGACCTGCACCGGGAACGGCTTTTGTCCGAGCACCCGTACGCTGGCTTCACGGCAGGCGGCAAAAGCATCGGGCAGAATCTCATCGAGCGACGCCCCGGCCTCCAATTTCCCGCGCAGCCGCTCGGTCGTGCCGCGCAGCTCCTCTTCGGTCATATTTTTATATTTTTCTTCGAGGGCAAACACCTGATTCGCGATCGGTTGAACGCGTTTCAGTTCACGCTGGCTGTGTGTGCCGAAGATTTTTTCAGCAAGTCCCATTCTTTTATCTCCGTTCATTCCCGTCAAAACGGTATCAATCTTTTTCATTTTTGGTTGCATTCGCAGCCATTTTGCATTATAGCACAGCTCTATGAAAAAATAAAGTCGGCGAGCGGGCACTGCTCGCTCACAAACGCGCCGGCATGATGCCTGTTTCAAACGCGTCATAGAATCTGCGTGCCGTTCGCCGCATAGCTCGCGCTTCCAACCCTTTACCTCCCTTGTTAAAGGAGAGGGAAGCGTGCCGCAAACGACACTAACACCTTACAGTGGCGGTGAGATTTTTTTAGGGGCGTTCATATATTCAAAACACGCTTTCGACTTCGGTGTTTATCATAGGGACGCAATCACTTGTTCGAACAAAACCTGTTATCCTGTGAGGTTGCAATTATATGCTCATCATGTTAAAATAAGGGTGAATTTTTATCGGGAGGGATGGGCCGTGATTCTTGTCGTCGACGGCAACAGCATCATCAATCGCGCTTTTTACGGCATCAAACTGCTCACGACCAAAGACGGGCGTTTTACCAACGCCGTCTACGGTTTTTTGAACATGCTCGACGCCATCCGCGAACAGGTGAAGCCCGACGGAATTGCGGTCGCGTTCGATTTGCACGGCAAGACCTTCCGCCACGAGATGTATGAGCCGTACAAGGCCGGGAGAAAGGGCATGCCCGAGGAACTCGCCGCGCAATTACCCGTAACCAAAGAAGTTTTGGCTGCGCTCGGCTGCGAAATCGTAACCTGTCAGGGTTATGAAGCAGACGATGTTTTGGGTGCATATGCAGCCGCTTGCGAAAAAGTCGGCGAGCCTTGTGAAATCGCGACCGGCGACCGCGACAGCTTGCAGCTGGTTCGTCCCAATGTTTCGGTCCGGATTGCCAAAACCACCATGGGCGCGGCGGATTCGGTATTATATGATGAGGTAAAAATCCGGGAAGAATACGGTGTTCCGCCGAAAGCACTGATCGACGTCAAGGCGCTCGCGGGCGACAGTTCCGACAACATCCCCGGCGTGGCGGGCATCGGTCTCAAAACCGCCTGCGATTTAATTGCAAAATTCGGGTCGCTGGATGGCGTCTATGATCATCTTGACAGCCCCGAGATCAGGGACGGCGTGCGCAAAAAGCTGACCGAGAGCCGTGAAAACGCCTATATCTCGAAAGAACTCGGCGCGATTGTAAGCGATTTACCGCTGAAAATCGATTTGGAAGAACTGAAAGCAAGAAAACGGGACGACGCCAAACTGCGCGCGCTGTTTGTCGAGCTGGAGTTTTTCCGGCTGCTCAAAAAATACGGACTTGAAAATGTGACAGCTGAAACCAAGGTGATTCCGGTTATAAAAGAGCAAAAAGAGCGGGACAGCCGCGATATTTACGACCTCAAGAGTTATCATAAACAGCATCCGGATGAAGTTTTACCCGATAATGTGTTTGATCCGATGTTGGCGGCCTATTTGATCAACCCGCTGGCAAACAGTTATGCGCTCGACCGGCTTTTGACCGAATACGGCTGCGGCGAAGATGAGTTTTCGTCGTTGTGTCAGTTGCTCTCGGAAAAGGTTGACGACATGGGCATGACACCCCTGCTGCGAAATATCGAACAGCCGCTTGCCATGGTACTCGCCGATATGGAAACCATGGGAATTCGGGTCGAAAAGAACGGATTGGAACGGTACGGCGCCGAGATGATCAATATGGCCGAAGCCGTCAAACAGGAGGTCTATGAATTGGCGGGTGAGGAGTTCAACATCGGCTCCCCCAAGCAGCTATCGCACATTCTGTTTGAAAAACTCGGTCTGTCGTCAGGCCGCAAGACCAAAAGCGGCTTCAGCACCGACGCGGATGTGCTCGCCAATTTGGCTTTGGAAAATCCGATTGTCGAGAAAGTCCTATTATATCGGCAATATACCAAACTGGTCTCGACCTACTGTGAGGGACTTTCCAAACAAATCGCCGAAGACGGCAGAATCCACACGACCTTTATCCAGACTGAGACCCGCACCGGACGCATCAGCAGCGCCGAGCCGAATCTGCAGAATATCCCCGTTCGAACCGAACTCGGGCGGCAGCTTCGGGAATTTTTCGTCGCCGAACCGGGGCATATCTTACTCGACGCGGACTATTCTCAAATTGAACTGCGCGTTTTGGCGGCGGTCGCCGGCGATGAGAACATGAAAAGCGCATTTGCGAGCGGGCTGGACATCCACACCAAGACGGCATCCGAGGTGTTCGGATTGCCGCAGGAGATGGTCAATTCCACGCTGCGCAGCCGCGCAAAAGCCGTCAATTTCGGCATTGTCTACGGCATTGGGGCGTTTTCGCTGTCGCATGATATCGGCGTCACGGTCGCGGAAGCCGACCGATATATTAAGAACTATCTGGCCGCTTACCCGGCCATTGCGAAGTTTTTAACCGATACGGTTGAAAGGGCTAAAAAGGACGGATTTGTGACGACCTATTTCGGACGGCGCAGACCGCTGCCGGAACTGGCTTCCTCGAACAACAACATTCGAAATTTCGGAGAGCGCGCGGCAAAGAACACGGCGATTCAGGGCACCGCCGCCGACATCATTAAGATTGCGATGATCAAGGTCGCAAAACGGTTGAAAGACGAAGGAATGAAGTCGAAGCTGATCTTACAGATTCACGATGAACTGATCGTCGAAGCACCGAAGGACGAAGCGGATTTTGCGGCCGCGATTTTAAAACAGGAAATGGAACGCGCTGCCGAACTCGGCGTACCGTTGCGCGCAGATGTCTCAAGAGGGCAAAACTGGCTCGAAGCCAAGATTTAAAAAACGGAAGTGAACGTATGAAGATCCTGTTTGTCTGCACAGGCAATACCTGCCGCAGTCCGATGGCGGAGGCTTTTGCGCAGGATTATGTCAAAAAACACGGACTTGATGTGATTTGCAAGAGCGCAGGGCTTGCCGCGTTCGAAAGCGATAAAGTCAGTGAAAATACAATCGTCTCACTGGCTGCCGACGGGCTCTCTGCCGTGACCACGCAGCCGATTCGTTTTACAAGAGAACTGGGCGAGTGGGCCGATGTCATTTATGTGATGAGTGAACAGCACCTCGATTTTATCAAGATGCGGTTTTCGGAGTTCGCAGATAAAACGAAACTGCTCGGAGAGGGCATTCCTGACCCTTACGGAAAGGATTTAAATGCCTATTCGGAATGCTACCGGCAGCTGAAATGGTATATCAGGGAGGTCTTCGATGCTCTCAGACATTGAGATCAAAACGCTCCTGCCGGAGTTTTATCAAGTCGTTTACGAGTTGGAAAACAGCGTTTTTTCTTCGCCGAGGTCGCTTTCCGAAGTGAAAGAGGACGCTGAGAATCCGCGTGTGGTGTTTTTGACTGCCTTTTGCGGCAAGGAATTTTCCGGATACGGCGCGTTCGGATATGTGTTGGACGAGGGATATATCGGTAATATCGCAGTAGCGCCGGAGTTTCGGCGGCGCAAGGTCGGCTCGGCGATTTTGGCGGAGTTCGACCGAAAGGCCAAAGCACTTGGACTTCGGTTTTTGACACTGGAAGTACGCGCGCGCAACGATGGCGCAATCGCCCTATATGAAAAGCACGGGTACGTGAAAAAAGGATTGCGCAAGGGGTTTTATATCAAACCGGACGATGACGGATTGATTTATACGAAAGAATACCTGGGACAGTAAGGACTGTATGAATTGTTATCCCGAGCGAAGCACGAAGTGCGTAGTCGAAGGATCTCGTTCCCTACAAGCCTACGGACATGTTTCCCGAAACCTTCATCAGCTCGAGATTCCTCAGGCTTCAAGAAATATTGCGATGTCATACTCGGAATGACAGTTTAAAATAACGGAAAGATGGTTTATTAATGAGGATATTGGCGATTGAGAGTTCCTGCGACGAGACCGCCGCCGCGGTTATCGAAAACGGGCGGACGGTGCTTTCTTCGCTTGTCAACTCGCAGGTCGCGGAGCACGCCCAATATGGGGGAGTAGTGCCCGAAATCGCTTCACGTCGGCATGTCGAAAACATCGGCGGGCTGGTGAAAGGCGCGCTTGAAAAAGCTGATATGACGCTTTCGGAAGTTGACGCGGTGGCGGTGACCTGCTGCCCGGGGCTGATCGGCGCGCTGCTCGTCGGCGTGAATTTTGCCAAGGGGCTGGCGTTTTCGTCAAACAAACCGCTGATCGGCGTGCATCATATCCGGGGACATGTGGCGGCGAACTATATCGCATATTCCGAACTCAAGCCGCCGTTTTTTGCCCTGATTGTCTCGGGCGGACATACGGTGATCGCGCGGGTGAAAGACTATACGAAATTTGAAATTGTCGGCACGACCCGTGATGATGCGGCGGGAGAGGCGTTTGATAAAGCCGCAAGGGTGATGGGATTTCCTTATCCCGGCGGGATTTATATTGATAAGTCGGCAAAGGCGGGTACCCCCGATGCTTACAAGCTGCCGATGCCGGTGATCGGCGGGCGGCCGTATGATTTTTCATTTTCGGGACTTAAGACCGTCATCGTCAACCTTGCGCACAACGCGCAGCAAAAAGGCGAGACGCTGAATACGGACGACCTTGCGGCGAGTTTTCAACATACGGCGGTGACGATGTTATGTGACCGGTTTTTTGCGGCGGCCCAGGAGTACGGAGAAAAAAAGCTGGTGCTTGCGGGCGGGGTCGCAGCCAATTCGGGGCTGAGAAGCGAACTGCAAAAACGGGCTTCGGCGGGCGGATATGAGTTGTTTATCCCGCCGTTATCGTTATGCGGAGACAACGCCGCGATGATCGGCGCGCAGGCGTATTATGAATTTTCAGCAGGCAACATCGCCGACAACACCTTGAACGGAACGGCGTATATGTCGATTGATTACAGAAACGAGGATAAGCAATGGAGAACATCGTAATTATCGGGGCTATGATGGTCGAGATTAAACCGCTGATCGAACTGCTCGGCGCACGGAAGACCAGAAACGGCGACTGGAGCAAGGGGAATATTAAAATTTGCCACTCCGGGGTTGCTAAAGTGAACGCCGCGATCACAGCACAGCGGGCGATTGATACTTATAAACCAAATTTCATTCTAAATATCGGCATCAGCGGAGGACTTGACCCCTCGCTTGCGATCGGTGAGATCGTGGTCTGCGGCGCGTTTTCGTACCACGATGTTGCGCCCGACGAAATTTTCGCCAACCATCCGACCCTCGGCGGCGAACGGAAAGCCGATGAAAAACTAATTGAAAAGGCCGTTGCCGCCTGCAAAACGCTCAACATTCCATACCGGACGGGCAAGGCGGTCAGCGGCGACCAAATCATCATCAACATGGATCACTCAAAACGGCTGTTCGAAAAAGGCGGGATAATTGTCGACATGGAGAGCGGCGCGCTTGCGCATACCTGTCATGTCAATAAGACTCCGTTTTGTGCGGTGCGGGCGGTGTCGGATTTCGCCGATGAGAACGCTCTCTCCGAGATGGAGCGGCAGGAACACATTTTATCGGTAAAGTTGGCGCAGGTTGCAATTGAGATGTTGTGCGAATATCGGATTATTGGGAAATAAGATTATATAAGTATCATCATTTAGCCCCTATAAAGCGGAAGATGAAAGGTTAAAAATGATAAGACTGATCAGTGTGAATGAAGATAACTGGATCGAAATATCAAAATTGAGCGTTACGGATGAACAAAAAGAATTTCTTGACAGTCCGATCGGAATTATTGCAAGAGGATATGTATATAGAAATCAAAATGCGAGAGTGCTGGGAATTGCGGATAACGATCAAATCATTGGCATAACCTTGGTAAAGGATCTGGATGAAGAGCCTGCCTGCTATGATCTTCAGCAATTTATGATCGATCAACGTTTTCAGAATAAAGGATACGGTACTGAGGCGCTTAAGCAATTCTTGATCATGCTTGGCAAAGAAGGAAAATATAAGTGCGTTGAGGTTTGCGTTAATAAAGCGGATACTCCCGCGCTTCGTATGTATGAGAAGGTGGGATTTCAAGACACAGGATATATTGATGATAATTGTCCCGATTGCCGGAATTTGATGTACTATTTCAAAGTGACGGAATAAAACCCCGGAATACCGGTTATGCTTACGTGTACGACGAATAATTATTTATTCAGCGCATCCGCGATGCGGCAGAAGTCGGCTACCGTTAATTGCTCGGCGCGCATTCTGAGATCGATACCCGCTGCTGCCAACACGGCGGCGGCTTTTTCTTTTCCCGAGAGTACAGACAGAGAATTGTGCAGCGTTTTGCGGCGTTGGCCGAATGCGGCGCGCACGACCGAGAAAAAGGCGGCTTCGTTTTCGGCAAGAACCGGCGGTTCGTCATAGATATTCAGGCGGATGACCTGACAATCTACATTCGGAGCGGGCAGAAAACTGCCGCGCGAGACGTCGAACAGAATTTCGGGCTTTGCGCGGTAATGCACCGTCACGCTGACAGCGCCGCACTCCCGACTCGGGGGTACCGCGCAAAGCCGAACGGCGAGCTCTTTTTGCAATAAAACTGTAATGCCTTTAAATTTTACGCCGCTCTCCAAAAACCGCATGATCAGTTCGGTGGAGATATAAAACGGCAGGTTCGCGCAGACCACGACCGGCATGTCGACGAAATGTTCTTTTAAAAATGCGGGCAGATCGAGTTTGAGCGCATCAGAGAAAACGACTTCAACATTCTCAAGACCGCCGACGGTTTCGGCGAGCACCGGAGCAAGCCGTTTATCCAGCTCGACCGCAACCACCTTCTTCGCGCGTTCGGCAAGCCGGCAGGTCAGCATCCCCGCGCCGGGGCCGACCTCCAAAACGCCGATGCCGTCGCAGCCGCTTCCCGCTGCCATCTTCGGCGGGACGGATGGATTGATTAAAAAGTTCTGGCCGATCGATTTGGTGAACGAAAAGCCGTGCTTTTTTAAAGTTTCATTAATTTCGGCGGCAGTGAGCGGCATGATAATAACCGTCCTTTAATTGAAAATGGCAAGAAGGGGAATCAGTCGAAAAATGTGATAAAAAATATACGGCCCGTATTTGAAGCGGTGCTTGACAGATTTCGGATGAGAATGTTATAATATCGGAGATTTGGACGGCATATACATAAATTCAGTGCCGCTCCTTGATTCGGGTTGAAAGGGTGATCTTGTGAGACGTGATAAACATAATTACTATTTGGATATTGCCGAGACCGTGCTGGAGCGATCAACCTGCCTGCGCCGCCGGTTCGGCGCGGTCATCGTCAAAAACGACGAGATCGTCTCGACCGGCTATAACGGCGCGCCGCGCGGCCGCGCAAACTGCACGGATCTCGGGTACTGCATCCGAAAAAAGCTGAATATTCCGCGCGGGGAGAATTATGAGATCTGCCGTTCGGTCCACGCCGAAGCCAATGCTATTATCTCGGCACCCCGTTATGAGACCATCGACGGCACGCTGTATCTGGTATGCCAGGATACCGAGACCGGCGAAATTGTCGCTGGGACGATGCCCTGCACGATGTGCAAGCGTCTGATCATCAACGCCGGTATCAAGACGGTCATCATCCGCAACACCCCTCAGGAATATACGATCATCGATGTCCAGCGCGACTGGGTGGCCAACGACGAAACCTTGAACGGGGTTTTCAATTACTGATATGATAGTGACCTATTCGGAAGCGGCGATGTCCGATCTCCACGCACTTGCGGAAATGCGCATCCGGATGATAAATTCAGAAGAACACCCGCTTTCCGACGGTCAAAAGCGGTTAATTGCCGAAAACACGAAACAATTTCTCTTTGACGGGATTTCCAAAGATACGGCTGTCGTATGGACGGCGGCTGTTTCGGAGCACTTTGTCGGCATGGGAGTCGTCAATTTCTTTTCACTGCCGCCGAACGACTGGTGCCCGAGCGGAAAAACCGCATACATCGGGAGTATCTTTGTGCGGCCCGAATACCGCAGACAAGGAATTGCGTCCGAACTGCTCACCAGATTGGTGTGGGAGGCAAAGAAGCGGGATTGCCAACGTATCATGCTGCATGCGTCCGATGAGGGCAGACCGCTGTATAAAAAATTCGGATTTGAGGCTTCACCCACGGCCATGGCGCTCTATCCGTTCGGCATCATGCCGGAGAGTTGATCTCCGGCTTTTTTATTTCATACAGCGTTACTTACCCGCTTTGCTCTTTTGCGCGTTATAGCAAAAGTCGGCGGCCAGACGGTCGGGCGCGATGCGCGCGGCAATGCGCCCCGCTTTGACGAGAAATCCGGGGTTGATCGGGGACTTTCCCCGCTCGATCCCTTTGATTGCGCAGCGGGCGATGAATTCGGCGCTCTTTCCTTTGATGCCGACGTTGACGCCTGCAACGTCGTTGAACTCTGTATCGGCCGGGCCGGGGCATAACACAAGAACACGCACCTTGCTGCCGGATTTGCGCAGTTCGGCATCGACCGAAAGAGAGAGTTTGAGCACATAGGCCTTGGTCGCATAATAAGAAGCCATCAGCGGGCCGATCAAATATGCCGCAACGCTGGCGACATTTAATATGGTTCCGGAATTTTTGGCCTGCATTTTTTTCAAAAACAACTTCATCAGGACGTGAAGCGCTTTGCAGTTGAGGTCGACCATCTCCATTTCGCGTTCGAGGGAGCTCTCGGTGAATACTCCGAAATACCCGAACCCGGCATTATTGATCAGTAAGTCGATGTCTTCGTCGGCAACCGCGTCAAAAAGCGCTTTACAGCCCTCGAAGGTGCCGAGGTCGGTGGGGATTATGCGAGATTCACAGGGCAGTGATTTGGCGAGTTCCTCGAGCCGGTCGACCCTGCGGGCGGCCAAAATCGTGCGCCAGCCTTTGGCTGAGAGCTGTTTGGCAAGTTCGGCGCCGAAGCCGGAGCTGGCTCCGGTGATGAGTGCGGTTTTCATGGGGGTGTCCTTCCTTGTAAGCGAAATTTATATATTTTATACTTGCTTATTATTTTGAGATATATGTATATACATCAACATCAACTGCTTCTTGTCCGCCCCAGTTCTTTTTTTGCACAACATATTCTTCTTTTTGAAAACCGTTTTTTAACAGCGCTTTACCGGCATATATATTATCAGGCATTACAAATGCCCGGATTATACTTATTCCGATTTCTTTTGACAAATAAGCTATCATTAGCTCAATAGCATTTGTTGCAATTCCTTGATTCCAAAAAGCTTCATTTATTTGATAACCAACCGTAATGGTATTGGCTCTTTTTTTGTAATCAAACATCTCGGATAAACCTACAAGTCTATTTGTACTGTCATTTAAATAAATTCCGGCAATGATCCTTTTTTTCTTTTCAAAGTCTCTGCCGCCAAGATTTCTAATTGCAGTCAAAAGAAAATTACTATTTTTCTTATATAAGAAAGGGGGTATATATTTATACACGTGATCATTATTACTGATTTCAGCTAATGCTTCAACATCATTCTCTATCATTTTCCTTATCACTATTTTATCGTTTTTCAACTGAGGGAAACTATCAAATAATTTTGTCATTGTTTTTTCTTTTATTGATATAAAAATTCCCGTTATGCTTTGGATGATTCCGACGGGAATATTATTTTTTTCTTTACACTTAATACACGCTTTGTTCCTGCCCGTACTTCGCTGCTGCGACGGCGGCGAAGTCTCCGACTGATTCTCCTAAGCCCGCATAGACGATTCTGCAGACCTCCCATGAAAACGGGATAGCCTCGTGTGCGACGACCCGCTCGACAATCGGCGCAAACCGTTTTTCACGACCGTAGATCGAGCCGATGACAACGATCTCGGGATTGATGATGTCGATGATATTCGAAATGCCGAGCCCCAGTTTTTCGCCGCATTCTTCGATGACCGAGAGCGCGAATGCGTCTCCCGCGTCGGCGGCTTCGCTGATGGACTTTGCCGTGATATCAACGTCTTTCAAAACCGTGGTTTTTCCGGCGTTGAGCCAAGCGGGCATGCGTTCACCGGCAAGGCGTGCAATGCCGCCGCCCGAACAATAGCCCTCAAAGGAACCGCGTTTATTAAAACCGACCGGGCCGTCTTCGGCAACCCGCATATGACCGACTTCGCCGCCCATGTCGTTCGTTCCGCAGTAGAGTTTCCCGTCGAGGATCAGACCGCCGCCCATTCCGGTGCCGAAAGTCAGAAACACGACGTTTTGAAACCCTTTTCCTGCGCCCCAGAGCCATTCGGCGAGCGCGCAGGCGTTAGCGTCGTTTTGCAGGAAAGCAGGCACGCCGATGGCTTCTTGAAAAGGTGTGACGATGTCGATATTGATCCAGCCGGGGAGGTTCGGAGGGCAGAGAAGCATCCCTTTTTTGCTGTTCAAAGGACCTCCGCAGCTGATTCCGACCGCGTCGATAACCGGCCCCTTCGCCAGTTCCTTGGCGTTTGAGACAAGCTCAGCAATGGTCGCTTCGGGAGTCGGTAGCGTCGCGAATCTGTTCTTTTTCAGCATTTTCGGCAGGTTTGCTGAGCAATCGTCTTGCCACAGGGAGACCGCGCATTTGGTACCGCCGATATCAACTGAGAGGTATTTTTTCATGGGTTATATCCATCCTTTTTTAAGGTGTGGTATAAATCAATTCAAGGTCGCCGGTCAAAGTCAACTTTTCCGTATGAGCAGGGATGAATGCGCCGTCGCCTTTTTTTACGGCTTGCCCATTGATAGCGCCGGCTCCGTTTAAAACGGTTACGAGTCCCCAGGTCTTTTTGCAATTGATTTCACCGTAACCGAGATAATGCGTTGAGGTGAAATAGTCGCAGCGGGCAAGAACTGTGCGTGAAAGCGTTCCGAGTTTGCGAGTCTTGCCGCGCGGTTTTCCGTCCGGTCTCGACGGGGAGAGATCGGCTGCTTCACAGGCCTTTTGAATGTGCAGTTCGCGGGGTTTTCCGTCCGCGCCGGGGCGGTTATAGTCAAATATGCGATAGGTGAAATTGCTCGACTGCTGGATTTCGCAGATGAGCAGTCCCGCGCCGATAGCATGTACCGTTCCTGCGGGGATGAAATAGACGTCGCCCTTTTTGCACTCGACTCTATTGAGCGAGTCGCAGACTGTGCCGTTTTGAATGCTGTCCGCAAACTCTTTCGGGGTCACGCGGTTCTTGAAACCATAATAGAGGAAAGCGCCGGGCGCGGCGTCTATGACGTACCACATCTCGGTCTTGCCGCGTCCGTTCTCATGTGCGGCGGCGTATTTATCGTCCGGGTGCACCTGAATCGATAAGTCGCTTGCGGCGTCGATGAACTTGACGAGCAGCGGAAAATCGTCGCCTGTTTTGCCGCCGCAGAGTTCCGGGTGTTCGTTCAGTATCTCGCCGAACGGTTTACCGCCAAATTCGCCGCCGATCGCAACGGACTGCCCCGCAGGATGCGCGGAAACCACCCAGGCCTCGGCGATGCGGGTGAGATTTTTATCGTATCCGAATTCGGTAACAAGGCGGTTACCGCCCCAGATGATGTCTTTTAACGCAGGTTTGAGCAGGATGATGTCCAAAGTTACGCACCTCCGAAATTGATCAAGCCTATTCTACCACAACGCAGCGGGAAATTCAAAGGTTGTATTTCCGTTATCTGAGAGGTATAATGACATCGTGTCAATTGTCGTGATGCGGCGGCGAAAGCAAAAGAGAAAAACTGCCGGGGAACGATCACACCGCTTGCGGCATCGGATTGACGCGGGGGGAACGGCAAATATGGCTAAAATCAAAAGGACCGCCGGGAAACATTCCGTGCGGGAAAGCAAAGCAAAAAAAAAGAGCGACAGAATTTTTCTGCTGGGAGTATTGGCAGTGATACTGGCTGCCGCGGCAGGTACAACGCTTTGGCTGGCGTTTGATAACCGGCAGACATTGGATGGCGCATTGACCTCTGAGACCGCTTACACGGGGGAACAAAATATCGCGGCGGTTAAGAACACAGAAAATCAGCGGTATTATTCGATCGAGACTCATAAGCCTGTAGCAGCTGCACAAGCGTTCAATGAGCTTTATAACAAGAACATTCAAACATTCAGAATGCAGCTTGACGGACTTTTAAACGCGAAAGCGTTAAACCGGCAAGACCCTGCGAAACTGACCATCGGTTTCAGCCTGTTGAAATTTGAACAATATACGACCTATACGATACATACCGAACAATATATTTCCGCAAGGAATTCCCAAAATAAAATCGTCGATTATCGAATGATATTCGACGGAGATAAGCCGCTCAAAGCAGCGGATTTATTCAAAATCGGCATAGACTATACGGCGAAACTGTCCGAATTGGGAGGATTGAATGCTTCCGACCTGGACGGAAAACTGGCTTTGACAAACGAGGGCCTTACGGTGTTCGCGGACAAAACCGCGGTGATCGATTATGCCGGTTTATATAAACTGATGGCAATATCGCTGCCTGATAAATATAAGCCCGTTGAACCGAATCCGATCGATCCGAAGGCGGAAAAGGTGGTCGCGCTGACTTTTGATGACGGGCCGTATTCTTCGGTGACGAAAAAACTGCTCGATCTGCTCGATCAATACAACGCCAAAGCGACGTTTTTCGTGGTCGGTTATAACACCGACTTTTATCCCGACACCATACGCGAAATTGCTAAACGCGGCCAATCGATCGGAATTCATTCCACCGAACACCGCTCGCTGACCAAGATGACCGACGACGAAATCAAAGCCGACATTTTCGGCATGCAGGATAAAATCGAAAAGATCTGCGGTGTAAGGCCTGATATCGTTCGCCCCGTCGGCGGCAATGTCAATCAGCATATCGCCGATTTGCTCGGGATGCCGATTGTTTTATGGGACGTCGACCCAAATGACTGGAAATACCGCAATTGCGACAAAGTGGAAGATTACGTGACGCACCATGTGCAAAGCGGCGACATTGTGCTTTCTCATGACATCTATGAATCAACGTATGAAGCCTATGAAAAGATCATTCCCGAACTGGCCGCGCAGGGTTACCGGTTCGTGACCGTAGAGGAACTGATCGGCTATACCGACGGTGCCTATGCCGGAAAGATTATCCGCTACCGCGATTTGTGCCGAGAACTGCGGCAGGCCGGAGCGTTTGAGCAGTGATCCCTGTGAACACTGCAATTGATATTCCGAATATCGAAATCGTACCCGCAGCATTGCAAAATGCCGCGGGTTCTTTTATAATGGATGAAGGAAC
This sequence comes from Oscillospiraceae bacterium, assembly GCA_035353335.1. NCBI lineage: Bacteria > Bacillati > Bacillota > Clostridia > Eubacteriales > Oscillospiraceae > Oscillospiraceae bacterium. Next base: position 53,268 of record DAOPZJ010000007.1, read on the forward strand.
CAATTGAGATTTAGGAGGAACAGCTCATGTATTGTCCCAAATGCGGAACACAAATCGACGACGGCGCGAAGTTTTGCGGAAAATGCGGCGCGCAGCTCTCGGCACCGGTAACTCCGGCACAGCCGGTGACGACACAGCCGCAGCCGGCCTATGCCCCGCAGTACGCGCAACCCGCGGCTGTTCAGCCCGCAGCTGCACAACCGATTTATATGCAGAATGCGGGACTTGTGGGTTGGTCGGAAAATTACAGGCATCCGCTGATTATCAAAAAGGCCGAGTCACAGAAAAAGGGTGCTGTAATCTTTACCGCAGTGCTGATGGCTGTTTTTATAATCGGATTTACCATTGCCGGATTTACGGTTGAAAAGATGGAACCTGCCGAGGGTATTATTATCGGCGTTGGGCTGGCGCTGATGATGCTGATTATTTTGCTGGTGCGTATGGCCAAAATGAAAAAGCCGATTTGGGAAGGCACCGTAACCGATAAAAAGGCAAAGCGCAAAACCGATACCGATGATGACGGCAACATCTCGAGGGATTATATACAGTATACCGTCTATATGACCGGTGTTGACGGCAGCAAAAAAACACTGCGCGCCAACGACAACCGAGCTTGGTATGATTATCTTCAAATCGGCGAACGGGTGCGGTTTCACCCCAATTTGAGTACCTATGAAAAATACGATAAATCAAGAGACAATTATCTGATGTGCAATGTCTGCGGCAAGCGCTGTGACATCAACGAGGATGTCTGCCGATTCTGCAAAAGTCCGCTGTTCAAAGGATCGAATACGGGTTTTTAACGCCCGACAACGGCAGTTATACGCTTAAAACGGGATATCCCGAGGGTTTATTTGTCTAAAGTGCAATAGGACGGCGCTTTGGTTTGGATGCATTTCGGCGTTTTTTTTGGTGAAAAATTGCGGTTTGCCCTTGAAAATTTCGCATTTTTGGTATAATATAGTACCGGAATGTCGGATCGTCCGGCATTGGTTAATAATATTTGGAGGTTTTACGATGGTAAGAGTAGCAATTAACGGATTCGGAAGAATCGGCCGCCTTGCGTTCAGACAGATGTTTGGCGCCGCGGGATATGAAGTCGTCGCAATCAACGACCTCACCAGCCCCAAAGTGCTGGCACACCTTTTAAAGTACGATACCTGCCAAGGCAGATATGCCCTCGGCAACACAGTCACTGCGGGTGAGGATTCCATCACAGTTGACGGCAAGACCATTAAGATCTACGCCGAAAAAGACGCCGCGAACCTGCCGTGGGGCAAACTGGATGTCGACGTCGTGCTCGAGTGCACCGGTTTCTATACGTCCAAAGAAAAGTCCTCGGCTCACATCAAAGCGGGCGCCAAAAAGGTCGTTATCTCCGCTCCGGCCGGCAACGACCTGCCCACCATCGTCTACAGCGTCAACGAAAAGACCCTGACCAAGGACGACACCATTATCTCGGCAGCTTCGTGCACCACCAACTGCCTGGCTCCGATGGCTTATACCCTGAATAAATATGCGCCCATCCTGAGCGGCATCATGACCACTGTTCACGCCTACACCGGTGACCAGATGGTCCTCGACGGCCCGCACCGCGGCGGCGATCTGCGCCGTTCCCGTGCAGCAGCCGAAAACATCGTCCCGAACTCCACCGGCGCTGCAAAAGCGATCGGACTGGTTATCCCCGAACTGAACGGCAAACTGATCGGTTCGGCTCAGCGTGTTCCGGTTCCGACCGGCTCCACCACCATCCTCGTCGCCGTCGTCAAGGGCAAAGACATCACCAAGGACGGCATCAACGCCGCGATGAAGGCTGCCGCTTCTGCATCTTTCGGTTACAACGAGGATGAAATCGTCTCCTCCGACGTTATCGGCATCACCGTCGGTTCGCTGTTCGACGCCACCCAGACCATGGTCACCAAGATCGACGACGACACCTATCAGGTGCAGGTCGTGTCCTGGTACGACAACGAGAACTCCTACACCAGCCAGATGGTCAGAACCATCAAGTACTTCGCGGAACTCAAGTAAGCGTTAATCAAGTCAAATAAATCGGGCGGGGTTGAAAAATCCCGCCCGATCTGTTTTTCGTGATGAGAGAATTTGTAGGGGCGCGAAATCGCGCGACGGGACATTGCGCGTCCGTAAGATAACGAAGGCTGTAAATATAATAAAACGGAGCGACGCTGTGCGGATTATGCATCCCAAGTTTCTGACGGTCAATGGCCGCCCCTACGGTGTATCTTCAAACAGTTGGAACTTTATTTCTTCCTTTTTGAGAATATTCTTTGAAACATCTTTACCAACTCCACCATCGGGATAATGGCAAAGGCAAGGCCAAGGGCGATGGCGTATTCGGCGAGGGAGATGGACGCAAATCCGAAGGTGACGGATAAGAAGGGGATATAAATGACAGCGGTCGTCAACAGCAGTGCGCCGACGGCAGCGCCCCAAAGCCAGATATTTTGGCGTTTGACGGTGAAAATCGAACCTCGCCGCGAGCGCAGGTTAAACGAGTGGAAGATCTCGGCCATCGACATGGTCAAAAACGCCATGGTCATGCCGTCGGGGCTGTTCGCGATCTCCCAGACCCCCGATTCGATGCGGTGGCCGATGAAGTAGGCCGCAAGCAGCAGGATCGTTACAAAAACCCCCTGATAGAGGACGTCCGGGCCGATGCCGCCGGAGAAGATTCCCGCCTTAGCATCGCGGGGTTTTTGCCGCATGGTATCGGCCTCGCCGTGCTCCATTCCGAGCGCCAGTGCGGGCAGACTGTCAGTGATGAGATTAATCCAAAGAATGTGAATGGGCTTGAGCAAGGTGAACCCGAGCATGGTCGCAATGAAGATGCCGAGAACCTCACTGAGGTTGGACGAGAGCAGAAACTGAATGGCCCTGCGGATATTGGCGTAGATTCTGCGCCCCTCCTCCACGGCGGCAACAATGGTGGCAAAATTGTCGTCGGCTAAGATCATATCGGCGACATTTTTGGTGACGTCGGTGCCCGTGATGCCCATGCCGATGCCGATGTCGGCGGATTTAATACTCGGCGCATCGTTGACACCGTCTCCGGTCATGGCCGTGATCTTGCCTTTGCGTTTCCAGGCGTTGACGATGCGCACTTTATGTTCTGGTTGGACGCGGGCGTAGATGTGATAATGTTCAATTTGCCGGTCGAGTTCTTCGTCGGACATACCGTCGAGCGCTTGACCCAAAACAGCTTGAGAGGCATCAAGCAAAATGCCGAGGTCTTTGGCAATGGCGACTGCGGTGTCGATGTGGTCGCCGGTGATCATGATGACGTTGATGCCGGCTTCACGGCACTCTTCAACCGCCGCTTTTACCTCCGGGCGGATCGGGTCGATCATCCCGCAGAGGCCGAGAAAGACCATATCGCGCTCCAGTGTTTCCGGGGAGAAGTGCTCCGGCTTTTGGGATAAATCTCTATAAGCCGCCGCAAGCACGCGCAGGGCATTGTCCGCCATGGCCTTGTTAACCCGGCGCAATTCTTCCCGCTCGGCATCGGTGAGAGCGACGACGCCTTCTTTGGTCAGAATATGCGTACAGCGCTTGATAATCTCGTCAGGCGCGCCTTTGGTATATTGAATAAATCCATTTTGTGTTGTGTGCACCGTAGACATCATTTTACGCATTGAGTCAAACGGCGCTTCACCCACGCGCGGCTCGGTCTTTTTGAGTTCGTTTTTATTAAGAGAAAGAGTGTGGGCGTAGTTGACCAGTGCGCATTCGGTCGGTTCGCCGACGGCGGTTTTGGCTTCTTCGTCGAACTCCGCGTCGGTACACAGGCACATCGCGGTTGCGAGTTTTGCGGTATCGGCGCTCTCAGCTTTGACGACTGTCATCTTGTTCTGAGTCAGTGTGCCGGTTTTGTCTGAGCAGATGACCTGCGTGCAGCCGAGGGTCTCCACGGCGGTCAGACGGCGGATGACGGCATTTCGTTTTGCCATTTTGGTCACGCCGATCGAGAGCACGATGGTGACGACGGCGGCAAGGCCTTCCGGAATCGCGGCGACCGCCAGGCTGACAGCGAGCATGAAAGTATTCAGCACAACTTCGGTCGAAAATGCGCCCGCTTTTAAAATACCGGCGGCAAAGATGACCACGCAGATGCCGAGAACAAGCCAGGTAAGAATCCTAGAGAGGCCTGAAAGCTTAACCTGTAGCGGGGTCGCTTCGTCTTTTGCCTTGGTCAGTGCGTCGGCGATCTTGCCCATCTCGGTATTCATTCCCGTGTCGCAGACGACCGCGACACCGCGGCCGTAGACTACGGTACTGCCCATATAGACCATGTTTCGGCGGTCGCCGAGCGGGACATCGCCGCTGCCGAGCATATCATCCGTCTTTTCTGAAGGAACGGATTCACCGGTCAGCGCCGCTTCCTCGACTTTCATCGAGGCGCATTCGAGGATACGCGCGTCTGCCGGAACCGAATCGCCGGCTTCGAGATGAATGATATCGCCGGGGACGAGATCTTCGCTTTTGATAACAGCGAGTTTCCCATCACGCAGCACCTTTGAAGTGGATGCAGTCATGGTCTTGAGAGCCTCAATGGCCTCTTCGGCTTTGCTTTCCTGCACAACCCCGAGCACCGAATTTAAAATGACGACAAATAAAATGATAAAAACATCGGCCATCGACTCGCCCGCGTAAGCCGAAGTGACGCCCGACAGAACCGCCGCAATCAACAAGACGATGATCATCGGGTTCGCGAGCTGCTGCAGAAACCGGACGATAATGCTTGTTTTTTTCGGCTCTGCCAGCTTATTTTTTCCGTGAGAGAGCAGTCGTTTTTCGACCTCTTTAAAATTGAGGCCGGAAGAGGCTGAATCAAGTTCTTTTAAAACTTCTTCTTTATTTTGCTGATAATATGACATGATGTTTTTCCTCTGCTTTCCGGGCGTATTTGTAAACAAAAGACCCATGCGCAATCTTTTCCGCGGGTTCGGCACGGCAAAAATTGTACGTGAGTCTCGTTATGGGCAGTCGGTATGGATTGTGTCCGTCTGCTTTAGATATGCCAGACCGTAAACGGCCGTGTGTTGACATACCGCACGTTACGTGCAAACTACTCCCTCAGGGGTACTTCATTCAGATGATGACACAAAAACCAGTCATTGTCAAGTACCTTGGATTATTATCGGCAATTAACGCGTTTATAGACAGAGTTTCAATCAACCCTGCGGAAGCGTATAGCTCCAGGACGTACCATCCCAGACGCAAGGTATTTGAGCGGTTTTGGTTTCCTCCGGGCTTTGAATCATCGGGGTGAGGATGAGCGAATTGTTCGTAATTTCCGAGTCCGAAATTGTCAGCAAGTAGGCACTGAGTTTGCCGTCCTGGCCCACATATCCTTCGGCGGTAAGCTGTGCCAGATCGGCGGCTTTTGAGTTCGCGCCGAATGCGATTGACGACCGGTAAATCATTGCGCTTTTTTCGGAGACGGACAGATTATTCGTTTTGGAAAGGTCGATTCCGACCGGCAGGTCAGTATTGAACGGGGCGTTGGTGCAGGCGTTTTTCAAAACAGCCATATAAAGGCCTACCAGGTCACCTTCATTGCTCTTGATTTGAACGGATTTCGCATTCATAATCATCGCCGGATAACTTTCGGCGATCGAGCCATCGAAACCGATTTCGACAACCAGACCCGGTACAAGTTCGCCGCTCTCGGCTTTCTTTCCGTCCGTATTAAAGACTTTCAGATCATTGACGCCGTTGAGTTGATAGACGCCTTCAGCGGTTTCATACTCACCGGTGCCGGCGAGAATCATGGAAGTGACCGTATTATTGGCTCCGATAACGGTTGAGATGATCTTTGCGGTGAATGTCGCAGCTGTCTTCGGAATTTTAGCGCCGCAGCCAAACACACCGAGCAGCATGGCCGCAGTAAACAGAACGGCAAAAATTTTCTTCATGGCTTATTGCCTCCGTCGAAATTAATGATACATATATTATATATATTGACACAAAAAGTCAAGCGCAGCGGTTTTATAATATGCACCACAATCAGAAATTCTGTGCTGTTGAAAAAAACCCAATGCTGTGTTAGAATGGGAAACAGCGGAGGGATGCTATGATATGCGGAAATTGCAGATCGACTGTTTCCGACGATAGTCGGTTTTGTTTATACTGCGGTTCGGAAATTGACCGAAACGGTCTGCGGCTGGAAAAACTACGCGAGATCGGTGCCGGAAGGATGGTATTTGCTGCAGCAATCTTTTCCGCCATACAAGCGATAATCGGATTAGTCAATATCTCTTGGCTTTTAACGCTTTTATTTATGCTTTTTTCTCTTTCAATATTTTTAACTTGGAAAGATTGCCGTAAAACCCATTTACCTGTTTTGGGATTAAAATTGCTTTCATTTTCAAATTTTATATTCATTTTCGCTATAATATTTTCACTTACCGAGTTAGCACCTGTGTTATCCTCATTGACGCAAAGAAATAGTAATATACATACTGACATATTAACATTGGGATTGGCAATAGGGATGCTAATTATAATGGGTGCGGCGGTTATAACAGGCAGACTGCTTTTTTGGCTATTTTATCGGTCATTATACTTCGTTACTATTCGAAAAACAGAGAAAATCCGGTTTGCCGGTTTTGTCTCAGTGATAAATTTAATCTTACCATGGGTTATGGGTCTGTCAATTTTAATGCTTATATCAGCTAATTTGTCCTCTTTTATCAACGGCGGTTGGACAGATCTTTATGTTTCAAACACATTTCACCTGATACCTTGGTTATATCTGAATATTCCGATGACAAAAGGCGTTTATTTTATAATTGAAACAATATATCTATTTTCTTCAGGCGTCAGCGGATTATTAATTGGTTTAAGCATTAAAAATATTAAAAATGTGTGGAGGTATTAAAATGACATGTCCCAATTGCAGATCTTCAATCCCGGACAACAGCCGCTTCTGCGAGTTTTGCGGCGCGGCGATTACACAGCCGGCTTATACCCCTCCGGTACAGCCGTTTGATGTGACTCCCGTGAACCAATTTCCCCGGAAAGCCGGAGAGATCGCCGCCGGACCCCTGATGCTTTGGCTGGCGATCTTGTTCTCCGCGCAGCTTGCTTTTACCGCACTGTCCTCCTCTTGGTTTTCGCTTGGAATTTTGATCGCAGTTCCCGAATTGATTGCATATTGGATGATCTATTCGAACGCTAAAAGCAACGAACCGGGCAGCCACGGCGGGTTGAAGCTTTTGAAAGGGTATTATAATTTTCTTTTTGTCTTTATGATTGTAATCGGCTCAATCGTTGTGTTGGCCGGAATTACTGCAGGAATTGCGGTTACAGCATTCGGCAGTCAGTTTGGTGAACGGTTTGGCGGCCAATATGGCGGTGAGGTGGCCGGTGTCATCGGCGTCGTGATCCTCGTACTTGCTGTGACGCTGCTTCCGATGATATTCGGCATTGGCTGCTTCTTCCTGTGGGCAAAAAGAAAGTATGTACGTTCGCTGTACAGCGCCGTCACAACGGGAGGCAGACCGAAGTGGTCGGTCTTTATTGCGGTAATTTTATTCCTTGGTGCATTAAATGCGTTTTCTTCGATATCGAATGTATTTTTTCTGAATTCTCATTTATATTCACAGTATATGTCACAGCTATTCAGCGAACTGCCTGCCAACATCTCTCAGTACCTTGCGAATCTCATGAGTTCTCTGACCGGGTATAAAGCTGTGTTCGGTTCGCTGCAGGCGCTGTGCAGCTGCGGGGCCTCGGTGCTTGCCGGTGCTATTGTGCTGAAACTGAAAAACGTTAATTAAATTATATAGTATTCGAATTTGACGTTTTGTATAATTTTCAAAGTTTATTACAGCTTCCAAAAATTAAGTCGAATAAATTCGAAAAAAGTCTTGACAGGGGCCCGGCGGTATGATAATATGGTCGAGCGCCTTTTGGAAGGCACCATACGAACCGGGGCAACGATCGGTTTGAAGAAACCGGTAAAGGAGCTGCCAAAAATTAATTTGCGAAAATTTTGCAAAAAGATGTTGACAAGCGAGCGGTTCGGGTGGTATAATCGAGTTCCGCGCCCTGAGGACGGAGGCCGCGCCGAAAGGCGAAGGACGAGTCCGGAGGAAGCGGAAAGCGCGAGTGAAAACCGGTAAACGGCGGACACGAACGGCTCGGCGAAGCGAGACGGAAGTCTTGTCGTAAATCACCGAGTGAGAAGAAGTTTTCGAAAGAAAAGTTCTTCCCAAACGTCCGCGAAGCGGACGTTAGGACCTTGAAAATTAAACGATATTGAAAAAGCGAAGCGCAAAACTGTCAATAAATTTGGTTTTGATTAAATAATTAAAGCCGGCGAAGCAACGACGTAAAGACGTTGCAAAACAACGAGCTACAAAGCTCTAAAACTGATATGAACCGAAAGCTCGCAAGAGCGGAAGGTTGATATACAAATTTTAGAGAGTTTGATCCTGGCTCAGGATGAACGCTGGCGGCGCGCCTAACACATGCAAGTCGAACGGAGAACATTTAGCAATAGATGTTCTTAGTGGCGGACGGGTGAGTAACGCGTGAGGAACCTGCCTTTCGGAGGGGAATAACACATCGAAAGATGTGCTAATACCGCATAACGTCATCGGGCGGCATCGCCTGATGACCAAAAGAGCAATCTGCCGAAAGATGGCCTCGCGTCCGATTAGATAGTTGGTGAGGTAACGGCCCACCAAGTCTGCGATCGGTAGCCGGACTGAGAGGTTGAACGGCCACATTGGGACTGAGACACGGCCCAGACTCCTACGGGAGGCAGCAGTGGGGGATATTGCACAATGGGCGAAAGCCTGATGCAGCGACGCCGCGTGGGGGAAGAAGGTTTTCGGATTGTAAACCCCTGTCTTCGGGGACGATAATGACGGTACCCGAGGAGGAAGCTCCGGCTAACTACGTGCCAGCAGCCGCGGTAATACGTAGGGAGCAAGCGTTATCCGGATTTATTGGGTGTAAAGGGTGCGTAGGCGGGAAGGCAAGTTGAATGTGAAATACCGTGGCTTAACTACGGGGCTGCGTTCAAAACTGTTTTTCTTGAGTACAGCAGAGGCAAGCGGAATTCCCAGTGTAGCGGTAATATGCGTAGATATTGGGAGGAACACCGGTGGCGAAGGCGGCTTGCTGGGCTGCAACTGACGCTGAAGCACGAAAGTGTGGGGAGCAAACAGGATTAGATACCCTGGTAGTCCACACTGTAAACGATGATTACTAGGTGTGGGGAGATTGACCCTCTCCGTGCCGCAGTTAACACAATAAGTAATCCACCTGAGTAGTACGGCCGCAAGGTTGAAACTCAAAGGAATTGACGGGGGCCCGCACAAGCAGT